>JAFVET010000130.1 GCA_017475875.1 Candidatus Methanomethylophilaceae archaeon | reverse complement strand
TTCCACCACCTCATGTACGACCAGATGTACGGCATCGACCTTCACATGGTCTGGGAGGGATAGGGGGAACGATCCAATGCCTGTCGGTGCTGTGGGTGCTGCTCCTCATCCTGAAACACGAAGGGATCGACATCCTGGAAAGATTGTCACGGAAGAACGGTAACGCCTCCGCTTGATCGGGAGGGAAAATGTTCGTTTCGGACGATGGCGGAAGTGTACCGAAACGGTTTCCCAAGGACTGTCCGCTTAGTACAGCGTAGATAAGCCTTATATATCAATCCATGTTTGCACGATTGATTACAATGGCACTTTGGCAGGGTAAATCCAAGAGAAAATCCACCGGTGGCAGGCTTGTAGCCAGCCAGGGCAAGAGAAAATTCGAGATCGGAAGGGAAAAGCTGTATACCAGGATAGGCGGGCAGACCCTCAAAGAGTATCGCGGAGCCGGTGGCAACGTGAAGATTGGGATGCTCAGCGCCGAGTTCGCTAACGTCGTCGACAAGAAGACCAACAAGGTCGTCAAGACCAAGATCCTCAACGTCAAATCCAACCCGGCAGACCCCAACTACGTCCAGCGTAACATCATCAACAAGGGAGACACATTCACCTCGGAGCTCGGGGACGCTATAGTGACCTCGAGGCCTGGAGAGGTCGGGGCCATCAACGCCGTCCTTCTTTGAGTGACCATTGTGTGGTCGGGGACCACCCCGACCCCATCATCATTCAACGAACCTCTTCCTTGTTTTTATCGAGACTGCTCCATTTTCCGAGAAGAATAGCATACTCAGTAGCATCGCTGACTCTTCTCCAAATGCGAGCCACCCTATCGGTTGGCGCCGAAATATTTTATCCACGCCTCCAGATTACAGAGTGATGCAAAGAGAGGATGTGCGTCGCACCGTAAGGAACGGATTCGACAAGGGTCTCGTGGCCCTTACCGTCATCATAGCGATAGCGATGATTCTGTACTGCCTTTTCAGGATGATCGAGGGCTACGAAGAGTCAGGACTGATATATTCCATTGCGACCTATGCCGTACCGTTTCTGTGCGCAACGCTGATCCTCCTCGACAGACACCACAGCATCCTGTTCGCGGTGGGGATGTACGCGATCGCGATAGGATTCTCGAGGTTCGTCGGGTTCCTCCCCATGACGATGAGTGAGAACACGTTCGTGTACATGGCCGGAGTGGTCCTGACCCTCATGGCGCTCAACCTGATGTATTCGGGATACCGGTTCCTCAGCAGGAATTCCAGAAGCACGATGTTCATCATCATGAGTACGTTGTTGTTCACGATGGTCATCATCATGGAGGTGGCCACATCGTTCCTCGGCTTCGACAGCATCTGGTCCCTATTGGATTCGGACAAAGCCGAAGTCGCGGAAGTGGCCATGTACGTTTCGTATCTCGCCTTGGCCTGGTCGGAGCGTGTCGGGAAGACCATGGACCTGCCGACCTTCAACCGTGTCTCCGCCGGATCCAACCTGTCGCACGGGGTCGGACTCGACCTGAGCGTCAGTCCCTCCGATGCGGAGCGGATGTCCTCCTTCTTCGACGGCACCCTTGAAACGGAGTCTCTTGCCGGGAGGTCGGAAGGGCCGGTCCACTCGGAGTTCATATTCCAGTTCAAAGACAACCCCCGTACGGGATACTGCACGATGCAGAGATGGTATGGGCCCGACGGTCCCGTGTACATGAGCATGTCCGACCACCAGGGCGGGTCCCGCATAGGCGACACCTTCTTCGAGGTCAACGGGATCGAAGCCACCGATTCCCAGGTCAAGGTGGATTGCAAGGGCAGACTCGCCATCACCTTCAGAATCAGACCTCCCGAGAGGGACGGCAGCCTTGGCGTCCACCCGCACAGCAGGGAGGCGATCGAATGAAGATCGACAGATTCAAGAGGATCTGGGTTTCTATAGTATTTCTGGCGATAGCCGAGCTGCTGATAACGCTGTTGACGATGAACGACGGCGTATTCGATATGTTGGTTGCACTGAACATCGCTGTCGTGGCCGTCGGTGCGTTTTTCATGTACCGCAACAGATTCTCGGAAATGAGATCCGTCATGGGGATCCTCTCCATGACGATAGGGATATCCGTACTGGTCATGTCGATCTATCTGGCGATCCATGCGGATTCTGTGATCTTTCCAGTCATGGCGTTCATAATGGGGATGGTTTTCCTCATACCGGGCATAAGCCTGTGGGCGGGGAACGGATACAACGCCATCCGGATCAAACTGATAGCCGACGGAATCGGCATTATCGCGATCGTCCTCATCCTGTCGGGCCTCGAACCCGGAAAGAGCATAGTCAACAGCCTGATGACGTTCCGGACCCAGTTCGCGATCCTGTTCCTTGTGGCATCGGTTCACATCCTGATTACAGAGGACTACTCCGAATCGATGTCGCAACTTAGCATGATCAAGCGCAACATGACCATCCTCAGCCAGAAGTTCCTGAGCAGGAGCGACCTGTACGTCCTCGAGGAGGATGCGGACACGTTGGTCTCCGCCTTCAAGGAATCTACGGATAAGACGGTCCCGCTCAGGTGTACCAGGGGCGTAGACGGGGACATATCCGTGAAGCAGGGAAGCGACTGGGATGCTGCATACCTGTAGATACGTCCCGTGGTGGACGTCCATCTCAATCCGCAGACCGTATTCCGTATCCAGGAAATTGTCCGTGACGGGCAATACCTGGCGATCTACGGTTACGACGGGGTTTGGGCGGAGGTACTGGTATTCGCAGACGTCCAAGAAGATCCCGACAAGGCGCTGATATTCGGCCACCAGGTGGATCTGGAATCGTTCAGCTCGTCAGTACGGTCGAGATTGGAAAAGGTCCTGAACAGATCGGCTCATGACCGGTCCTGATGCAACGATGCAATGAAAACACGACGTAGCTGCCATTCGGTCTGTACACAATCCGATCCCTGCAACCACCTGGACACATGCGGTCAAATGCTTTATACGTGCTCAACCGTACCGACGGACATGACCTATGATGCGGACGTCGCGATCACCGTTTGGCCCGAATACTTCGATATCGAAAGGACCAGGGCGGAAGGTCGCAGGCTCCCGAAGACGCTCTGCGTGCGCAACCCGAACCTTGACATTCTGGCCAAGGGCGCCATGATCCTCGATCTCGAATACGAGATCCGCGAAGACATGAGCTATCCCAAAGCCCCGAGGTCCAACCACGGTTGCCTGAAGGTCGAGAAGGGGAAGATCTCCAAGACGGAACTCCTCCCGAAGCTCGGTGAGATCCTGGTGAAGAACCAGGCCAAATGACATGATAAGCATAATCGATTCGAGGGTTTTGGACGGTAACAGCGAATCCCTCGGCATCCCCGTCTCCCAGCTCATGGACAATGCCGGAAAGGCACTGGCCGATGCACTTCTGAGCGAGTTTCCGGAATCCAAGTTCGCATTCTTCTGTGGGACGGGCAACAACGGTGGCGATGGCTTCGCGGCCGCCCTCAGGATCGACCCGGACAGAGCCAAGGTCATCCTCTTGAAGAAGGCGTCGTCCATACGTTCCGACATCTCCCGCGAGAGGTACTCCGTGCTAGAGTGTCCGATCGAGATATACGGCACGCATTCCACGGAAGGTTATGACGTCATTGTCGACTGCGTGCTTGGAACCGGAGCCTCCGGTACTGTGAAGGAACCGTACAGGTCATGCATCGACGAAATCAATTCGTCGGGACTCAAGATCGTGTCCGTGGATGTACCGTCGGGACTCGGTTCGGACATCGCTGTAGTACCGGACTTGACCGTGACCTTCCATGATGTGAAAGAAGGAATGGACGGTTCCAACAGTGGAAAGATACTGGTGGCCGACATCGGGATACCTGACGAAGCCTCGACCATCGTGGGGCCTGGCGACTTCCTCCGTTATCCCATTCCGAATAGGGGGAGTCACAAGGGTCAGAACGGCAAACTGATGGTGATCGGAGGAGGGCCGTACTACGGGGCCCCAGTCATGAGTTCGTTGTCCGCCATGCGCACCGGAGCGGACTACGTGAGGCTGTTCACCCCGACGTCTTCGAGTACGATAGCATCCATGTTCAGTCCGGTCCTGATGGTTACGCCCACTCCCGGGAATGAGATAGGTCCGGAATCGGTCGAAATGCTCCTAAAGGAATCGGAAAACTACGACTGCGTGCTCATCGGACCAGGACTCGGGTCATCTTCGAGGACGATCGATGCGGTGAAAGCCGTCATCGCAGGCTGCGACAGACCGATGGTCATAGATGCGGATGCGATCCGGTGCTTAGGAACCGTCACTTCCGTTAGTGATTTCGCTGTAACACCACACCACAGAGAGTTTTCATCCATCTCGGATGGGAAGTCCGTTCAAGACACGGCGGCCAAAATCGGCGGTACCATACTACTCAAGGGTCCGGAAGACGTCATAACCGACGGAAAGAGGACACGCCTCAACAAGACCGGGACACCCGCTATGACCAGTGCAGGGACGGGTGATGTACTAGCTGGCTGTGTGGCCGGGCTGATGAGCAAGGGAATGTCATCCTTCGATGCCTGTTGTCTCGGCTCTTACATGTGCGGAAAAGCTGGTGAGAAGGCGTTCGAAGACATGTCTTATGGTTTGATGGCCACCGATGTGATAGACCGCATACCCCGCGTTCTGGCGGAGAACCTGAAATCATGATGGACCTTCAGCCCATCTACGGCCAACCCATCCTCAGTGCAGACGAATACCTCGTCGTGGGCGACCTCCACATCGGTGTCGAATCCCACCTGCGTTCCAAGGGCTTCCATCTGGTGTCACATACTGACGACATGATCAAAGACCTCCGCGATGCCGCGGAAACGGGGGCGTCCAAACTCATCGTGCTCGGGGACGTCAAAGATTCCGTACCTGGTTCCAACCGCCAAGAGTACCGCGAAATCCCGGATTTCTTCGAGACCCTGTTCGAAACGTTCGATTCGATAGACCTTGTCAGAGGCAACCATGACACGAACATCGAGGAGTTCGTCCCATCCAGGGTAAAACTACATCCGGCGACGGGAATGAAAATCAGAGAGGTGGGGTTCGTCCACGGGCATATGTGGCCGTCCAACGACGTAATGGCCTGCAAGACACTGGTCATGGCCCACAACCATCCGACGGTGATGTTCAAGGACGGGGTCGGCAGACGTACCACCGAACCGTGCTGGATGAGAGGCAGGTTCAAAGAGGATGCGGCATCCGAACGCTACTCCGAACTGCCGGAGCAGTTCCTAATC
>JAFVET010000129.1 GCA_017475875.1 Candidatus Methanomethylophilaceae archaeon | reverse complement strand
TTCGACACGCTAGTGTTCTAGCGGCGGTACCGGCCCCTCGGGGAGGAGGACCTGTTGGAGAAGTCGTGGTGCGGCGGCCCCGACGGACTCGGTCGGTTTCCCCTCCTCCTGGAAGGGGCGTCTGGGCACCTCGAAAAAGGCGGAAGGATCGTCGTCGTGGTCTCGTCGCTCATGGACGGGGACGCGCTCGACAGGGTTCTCGAACCTTATCCCGTCAAGAAAATTGGAAGCCTGCACATGTTCTTCGAGGAACTGAGCGTCCTCGAGATAAGGGTAGGGGGTGCCGGAGCACCCCCGGGATCAGAGTAAACTCTGGATTACCTCGGTGAGTAGCTGGTTGACCTGTTTCCCGTCCAGCTTTCCCTTCAGGGCGCCCATCACCGGCCCCATCAGGGGTCCGACCGCACCGAGGCCCTTGGAACGCACGAAGTCCTCGCGCTCGCGCACTATGGACTCTATTATGCTCCTGGCCTCGCCGGTGTCGACCTTCTCCAATCCGAGCTTGCCTATCGCGTCCTCCGGCGAGGAACCGCCGACCATCTCCCTGAGGATGGGTTGCAGGGCCTCCTTGGCGAACTTGCCTTCGGAGAGCATTCCGAACAGGTGTTCGAGCCTGTCGTCCGTCAGCGTGCTCGGATCCAACCCGTCGTGCTCCATCTCGCTGAAGACGTTGAGGAACATCGTCGCGGCCACCGGGGCCAGGGAACGGTCCGCGGCGAGCCTCTCGAACAGCTCGTCGTTGCTCTGTCTGACGATCTGGTGCGCCTGCTGCGCGTTGATGCCGTACTGCTGCACGAGGCGCGCCTCGATCTGCTCGGGGAACTCGGGCATGTTCGCCCTGACGGCCTCCATCCTCTCCTCGGTTATGAGGGTCGGAGGGACGTCGGTCTCGGGATACATCCTGGCGGCCCCGGGCAACGGACGGGAGTACTTCGTGGTACCGTCCGGAAGCGGGTCGCGAGTCTCCTCGGGAACCCCGACGAGAGCCTCGTTGGCCCTCTCGACGGCCATCTGCAACGCATCGGTGGCCTTGCGCTCCTTCGCCGCACAGATGGCGAAGGCGTCGAACTCGCCGGTCATGCCGAGGCGCTCCCGGAGCTTGTCGACGTAGACCTGCTCTATGCCGTAGTTCGGCAGCTCGTCGGAATGGAATATCCCCTTTACACCCTTGGTCCTCGCCCTCTGGGCCATCTCCGCACCGAGGCGCAGGGTCTTGTTGTCCCCGTTCATTACCCCGGCGAAACCGGGGAGGCGGACTGCGATGACCTTGCCCTTGTCGTCCAAAGCGCCCTTGATGACCTTCGCGGGACAGTCTGTGAACAGATCCGTGACGTCCACCGGTTCGAACGCGGCTGGGGACGTGCCCCTGTCGTTCAGGATCCCCTTGATGCGGATGAGCATCCTCTGCCTTGCGACCTCGTTGCGGACGTAGTCCGGGATAAGTTTCAGGTCCCCTACGCCCTTCAGCTCTATACGCGCCCCTCCGGGGATCGAGATGTTCAGGTCCTGACGGATGGTGCCGATTCCCCTCTTGACCTTGCGGGTGGCCCTGAGCAGGGTACCGATCCTGAACGCGACCTCCATGACCTCCTCAGGTGTGCGCATGTCGGGTCCGGTGGCCACCTCTATGAGCGGTATCCCCAGACGGTCCGTACGGTAGAGGATCTCGTCCGAACGCGACTCGACCTTCCTGCACGCGTCCTCCTCGAGACAGACCGAGAGGATCGAGATGTCGCGGTCCCCCACCTTGACGTGTCCGTCAGTGGATATGAGGGCGGTCCTCTGGAACCCGGAGGTGTTGGAACCGTCCACGACGATCTTCCTCATGAAATGGATCTCGTCCACGATGTCCGCCCCGAGCATCTCGGAGAACGTCAGCGTGGTCGCCAGGGCGTCGGGATTGACGTCGTGCGGAGGCTCCTCGTCGAGTTCCACCAGGCACGACGTCCCCTCGCAGCACTGGTAGCGGTATCCGAGATGCCTCTGGAACTGGGCGAGCGCGGCACGGTCGATTTCGCCCATCTCTGACGTGGTCGGCCTGAGCCTGCGGTAGATGGCGCCCTGTCCCTCCTCGCAGAGGCGACTGTCGCAGGAACAGAAGAGCT
>JAFVET010000128.1 GCA_017475875.1 Candidatus Methanomethylophilaceae archaeon | reverse complement strand
CATGGAAAGCATGGCCTGGATCTCCGACACCCAGAAGTCGTCGGTGAAACGCGGGTCTGACAACTCGGCGTTCAGTGCCCCGATGTCCTTGTCGTTCAGTTTGTCTGTGGGGAGGTCGTAGTTGAGGATGTCCGATGCGGTGATTCCGATGAACTGCGCCGTTGGTGTTGCGAGGTATTCGGAGATGTGGGCGGTCTTGATGGCACCGTACGCGACAGAAGCGTAGATCCTGAATGACCAGGGGTCCCCGTCGGTGAAGACCGTCACCGGCAGCCTGAACTCCTCGTTCAGCCTCTTGATCAGGCGTCTCGTGGAACGGGCCGGCTGTCCGCTCAGGTGGACCAGGGCGCAGTCGTACCTTTCGGGGAACCCGTTCTCGATGAGACGGGCGAACATACCACCTGTCTCTATCGCCATGATGAACTTCGTGTTCCCCGGGTCGATTCCGAACACGTCGGCCTCGACGTTGTACGGTACGGCGTATCCAGCCTCGCTGACGTCGTCGATGGCGTTCAGCGTCCTCGGACCCTTCTTGGTGTTGGCTGTGAAGTTCAGGTCGCCGTAGACGTGGGCTCCGGACTCCTCCGGGCGGAGCTTGAAGTCCTCCCTCATGCATCCGGTTATCGTCTCGAGGTCTTCCGCGAGCAGGTTGCTCTCATCCTGTGTGTGGAACTTGGCGTGGTTCCATCCCTCGGATATGTAATACATTTCCCTTAAGGTGGACGATTTCTCGTCGCGGATCATGTCGTTGATGAAGTCCGAGGTGTACACGGTGCGGAGCATCATCACCGCTCCGTTGACGGTCTTCGCGGTACGCGACGTCTTCAGGTCGCCGTATTTCCAGACGTTGTGCTTCGAATCGAAGGTTATGTTCTTCTTCGACCTGAGCGGGAGTTCCATCGACGGGATCTCCCCCGTGTCCATCTGGTCGTATATCCCGGAGACCACGCCCGTGAGCTTGTCAAGGGCCTCCTTCTGTCTGTCATTCATCGTCAAGTTCCTCGACCTCCGTCTCTTCCTCCTCGTCCTCGTTCACGAAATCGTCGTCGCTCTCGACGATCTCCATTCCCTTGATGCCCCAGTCTCCCGGGAGCAGTTCGGCGCCCATGACGATCACCGGGTTCAGACCGGAGAAGTAGATGTCGTCGGCGTCGAAGGTGTCCGCCATGTCACCGGACAGCTCGAACATGAGCTCCTTGTGCATCGAGGGTTCGATGTCGGGGATCTCCCAGTTGGCCTTGCCCTCGTCGTTGATGTCCAGGAAGAACGGGTTTGAGTAGAGGGTGAGGTTGAGGCTCTCCCTCGGTACCTGGGCATGCAGTCTGAGCGTGCGTTTGGTGTTCGTGTAGTTGTATACGGTGTATTTGATGACCCTCAGGTTCTTGCCCTTCTTCTCCACGGAAGGCTCTACCCAGACCACGTTCATGATCTTGGTGATGGTGCGGTCCAGGTTCGGGACCGGTTTGCCGAGGTGGTCGGCGGCCTTCTGGGCCATGTCCGGCAGGATCTCCTGTACGATCTCGAACTTGGCATGGGTCTTCTTCTTGCGTTCCATCTTGTTCAGATGGCTCTTGAGGTTCCTCGCGCACAGTCTCAGGGCGAGGCCGATCTCGCTCTGCAGTTCGGGGAACCCCGCGACGGCCTCCTTGCCTTCGGAGGTGAACGGGACCTTGGTCGACGCCACGTGCACGAGGATGATCGCGGGTCCGTACGGGATGCCCTTCCCGCCCCTCTGTTCGAGCCCGTACCTCCTCCAGTCCATCTCGGAGATGGCCTTGGTTATCGCGCACGCCCCCTGTTGGTACAGCAGGGGCACCCTGTTGGCGAACCTCAGGATCTGGACCTGTCCGTCGGAGGGGATGTCGCCCCCGTAGACTATGCCCGCTTCGACGACGAACGGGTTCCCGTTCACCGCCTTGGGCGAACGTGTGACCGGGGTGGCGTAGTACTCGGGACGGAGCCCGTCCAGGACGTGCATGAGTCCCTTCTTGATCAGATGGTCTCCGATTGGGGAGAGACAGTCCGTCGGAGGGGCCATGATCTTCGCGGTCTTGATCGCCTCGAGTATCGCTATGGCTTCCTCGCGGGTGAGGTCGGCCGGTTTCTTGTCCTCCTTCACCTTCGCCTTGGCGAGGATCTCCTTCGCCAGACGGTCCGTGATCCTGGAGAAGTCGTTCTTCAGGAAGGTGTTCATCGTCTTCTGCGCGGAGTTGGAGGCGTATTTCATCAGGTCTCCGATCTCCATGCCCTCGGGATGGGGTTTGATCTCCTTCGGCCTCGGCGGCATTATGTCAGTGGCGCGCTCGAAGGTGAACCTCTTCCCCTCAGGGTCGCGGAAGACTATCTGCGCGTGGGGGTTGACGATGGCGGTGTCCCTCAGATATTCGAAGATGGATTGTTTGCCTGTGATGTAGCGCCCCTTGATTGTGTACGCGATGCGGGTGCCGTGCTCCTTTCCCTCCCAGGTGAAGGCCTTGTCGTTGGTGACTATGGGACGGTTGGCCTTCGTGTCTATGACTATGTCCATCCCCCATGCGACCTCGTCCTCGCCTTCGATCTTCGATTCGACGTGGGCCGGCTTGCCGGTTGTGATGTTTCCGTACATCACGGTCGCGGAGATTCCGATACCCTGTTGTCCCCTGGACTGGCGGAGGGCGTGGAAACGGGACCCGTACAGGAGTCTGCCGAACACGTTCGGCATCATCTTGTGGACGATGCCGGGACCGTTGTCCTCTATGACGATGTGGTAGTCCTCGTCGTTCAGGCGGTCGATGGTGACGTCTACGTCTGGGAGGATGGCCGCCTCCTCGCACGCGTCGAGGGAGTTGTCGACAGCTTCCTTTATTCCCATAAGAAGAGACTTGGAGCGGGAATCGAACCCAAGGATCTGCTTGTTCTTCTCGAAGAACTCCGTGACGGAGATCTCCTGCTGTTTCGAGGCCATCTTCACGGCCGTGGCCGTCTTCTTCTCGGAGGCGGCAGGTTTCTTGGTATCGTTTTCAGAGGGCATCCAGATACCGTGAAGGGATTCATTTTTTAAATAAAGTTGTGCGGAACGCCGTGTTTTCGATAAAGGAGCGATGTCCCCGTCATCTGGCGAGGAACCCCAGGACCGGTGCGCTCACAGACGCGGAATCGTTCATCGGAGGTGTCGTGGCGGTCACCGTCCCGTCCGGGACGCCGGTCCCGATAGACCTGTCGGAACTTGTCACGACATACAGGGCGGGCATGTTGTTCCATACACGGCCTTCATAAAAATAGGCCAGTAATATACGGTCAACGTCGGTTCCAAACTATGAACGGCTTACCTTTCCTTAGAGAGGAAGGGTCCCGGTACGGGGTGGGGAGGTTCAAAGCTTCCCTTCCAGCAACGGCCCTTCTGCTTTTGACTGTGTTATCACTTCTGTTTGTATCCTCGGGGCAGGACTCCGACGCCGAGTACACAGGTATCTGCGGCGACAAGGTCATGTGGGAACTCGCCGAGGACGGCGTCCTGACCGTCATCGGTACCGGTCCCATGTACGATTACACCGAGGGCGCATCGCCCATCGGTCCCGTGACAGACATTTTGGACATAGTGATCAGAGACGGGGTCACCTCCGTCGGCGCCTGGGCGTTCTCGGGCTGCATCAACGTATCCTCGGTCACCATCGCCGATTCGGTCACCTCCATCGGTGCCGGATCCTTCGCCGACTGTTCCAAGATGAAGTCGGTAAACATTCCCTCGGCTGTCAAGTCCATAGGGACCAACGCGTTCGGAGGACTGATGTTCGGTACCGGTTCCGGCGGCGTACTCGGATACGAGGATCTGCCCGGATACACCTATGCCGGGAGCGGCACGGGATTCCTCATCCAGCAATCCACCGTCAAGGTGATCGACAGCGGCGCGTGCGGTGCGAACGTCAGGTGGTCCCTGTACAACAACGGCCGCCTGGACATCTACGGAGGCGGGGCAATGTACGACTATCCCGCCGGCGGCGCACCTTGGTACACATACGGGGACCAGATCACGACCGTGACGATCGCCAACTCCGTCCAGAACATCGGAGCGTCGGCGTTCGAAGGCTGTACGGAACTCGTGTCGGTGCAGATCCCGTCGAATGCCTCGACCATCGGAGACCGCGCGTTCTACGACTGTTCCTCGCTCGGTGCCGTGTCACTGGCGAACGTTTACAACATCGGCGCCGAAGCGTTCCGCGGATGCAGCTCGTTGACCTCCGTGAATCTCAACAACGTCATGCAGATGGGCGAACGCGCCTTCGCTGGCAGCGGACTCCAGGGGACCGTCGCATTCGGTCCGTTGGGGACGGTTCCCGCTTACGCATTCTCTGATTGTACCGGAATCACATCGTTCCAATTCAACAGAAGGATGATGTCCATCGGTATGGGCGCATTCTCCGGATGCACCTCGCTGACGTCCGCCGAACTGACGATGCCTTACCTGAAATCCATCGGTGCCGACGCGTTCGCAGATTGCACCAGTCTCGCCACCGTCATCTTGGGTGATCAGATCACCGCTCTGAACGACAATACGTTCTACGGGTGCGAGAACCTCGTATCGGTGAATCTGCCCTCTTCGCTCAAGTCCATAGGCGAGAGCGCCTTCAATCTGTGCGCTTCCCTCGAGACCATCACATTCCCCGCAACCCTCGAGACCATCGCGAAGTACGCCTTCAGCGATTGTTATTCTCTCGAGACCGTCGAGCTCCCCTCTTCTGTCGTCAGCATCGGTACGGAAGCCTTCGCATACTGCACATCCCTCGAGAGGGTCACCGTACCCGCGACCACCTCCGTCGGATACGACGCATTCACTCCTCTCGCCTTCTATGACGGCACCGTGTCGCTCGATTGCCACGACCTGCCAGGGTTCACCTACACCGGTTCCGGCGACGGAAAACTGTACCGTCAGGTCACCGCCAAGGTCGGAGACCGTTTCTTCTTCGACGGCTTCAGCTACGAGGTCGTGAGCACATCGTTGAAGAGGGTATCCGTCATCGGACGTACCGTAACCACCAACGATGTCGTCATTCCGGCGACCGTCGGATACGACGGCAAGACGTTCGCCGTGACCTCCATCGGAGAGGACGCCTTCAGAGGCGATCCCGCCATAGCGACGGTGGCGTTCGGGGAAGGTCTGCTCAGGATTTATTCCGGAGCGTTCGCGGACTGTGAGAAGATGACTTCCATCGACATGCCCTCTTCCCTGAAGACCATCGACTCGGGAGCGTTCGAGGGCACCATGCTCACGCACGTCTCCTTCTCATCCGCCCTCAGCACCGTCGGTGCGGACGCGTTCGACGTGACGTTCCACAAGAGTACCGCGGCTCTTTCCCCCACCGCCACCAACCTCAAGAACAAGACCTTCGAGGGTTCCGGCGGACATCTCTACCAGATCGGATCCATCGCGAAGAACACCGTCCTGATAATCGACGGATTCACCTACAAGGTCGTGAACATGAGCCCCCAGAGGGTATCCATGACCGGCGGCCCGTCGTCCCTGGTCTCGCTCAATGTACCGTCCCAGGTCTCGGCCGGAGGTCTCGACTTCGCCGTGACGTCCGTGGCGGAGGACGCGTTCGCAGGCCGCACGGATCTGCTCTACGTGGACCTCGGGGCGACCACCACCATCAACGAGGGCGCCTTCGCCGGATGCACCGGATTGAAGAGGGTGGTATTCAGCGACGTCCTCAAGACGATCTACAAGGACTCCTTCGACGTCACCTTCCACAAGGGCACCACCACCCTGACCGAAAGCGCGACGAACCTCAAGGGCAAGACCTTCGAGGGTTCCGGCGGACATCTCTACCTGGTCGGATCCATCGTCAAGAACACCGTCTTCATCCTCGACGGCTTCACGTACAAGGTAGTGAACATGGACCCGCAGCGCGTGTCCCTGACCGGAGGGCCGGACGGTCTCGAAGTACTCGTCGTCCCGTCCACAGTCACGGTCGCCGGTGCCACTTTCGACGTGACGTCGGTGGCCCAGCATGCGTTCGAAGGATGCACTTCCCTCAAGGCAGCCATCCTCCCAGACGTCACCACCATCTATCAGTACGCCTTCGCCGGATGCACCGGACTGGAGAAGGTAACGTTCTCCTCCGCGTTGAAGACCGTGCATGCCTCGTCCTTCGACGTCACCTTCCACAGGGGCTCATCGGTCCTTTCCGAGACCGCTACGAACTTCAAGGGAAAGACGTTCGACGGTTCCGGAGGTCATCTCTATCAGGCCGGTTCCATATCCAAGAACAACATCATTTACCTCGGCGACCTGAAGTTCAAGGTCGTTAACATGGATCCGAAGCGCGTGTCGCTGATCGATGGTTCCATGGATATAGTGGATCTCGTCGTTCCGGAACACATCTACGCGGGCGGAAGTACCTTCGATGTGACCTCGGTCGGTGTGGGCGCGTTCGCCGGACATATCGCGTTGAAGACCGTGGACCTCGGTGCCGTGACCACCGTCTACAAGACCGCCTTCCAAGCCTGCGACCTGACGAAGGTCGTGTTCTCCGAAGGTCTGAAGACCTTATACTCCTCGTCGTTCGATGTGGAGTTCATGGCCGGTACCAAGTCCGTGAGCTCTGCGGACGATCTCCGCGGAGGAACGTTCGAAGGCGAGGAAGGTATCCTCTACCTGGACGGACTGTACCTCGGAAAGGAGTTCGAGATCGATGGTCTCGTCTACGAGGTCGTCAACATCGACCTGCTGCGCGTATCCGTCATCGATTACACCGTGGACTTCACGGACCTCGTCATCCCCGACACCGTCGAGGAGGGAGGATTCGTCTACAAGGTGACTTCGGTGGGTTCGAGCGCGTTCAAGGGATGTTCCACCCTGACCTCTGTGACTGTGGGCGATTCCATGCTGAGGATACGCACCTCCGCATTCTCCGGATGCACGAACCTGGAGTCCGTGGACCTGGGCCTGTCGTTCTACAGGATCGATGACCGTGCGTTCAAGGGATGTTCCCTGACGGAGATCACCTTCGGACCGTTCCTGAAGACGTTGTCTGCTTCGGCGTTCGACGTGACGTTCGAGGACGGCGTCGGTGACGAGATCACGGCTCCCAAGGACCTCAGGGGACACACCTTCGCCGGGACCGGCGGGGTCCTGACCCTGGTAGCTTGAAAACGATCGGGGCGGGTCATCCCGCCCCGGCATCTTACTATTGTTTTTGTGGACGGTTCGCCTTTTTCACTACAGGTTCGTCTCGACATACTTTTGCATGGTACGGGTCGATGTGGACCATTTATCGGATGGATCTGTCCCGATTCGACATTGTTATGGTATCCGAACCCATACCGCTTCGGAATGGAGACCGGCCGTGGCTTGTCGTTGGTGACAATGGGACGGTTGGTCTTTGTGTCGATGACTATGTCCATCCCCCATGCGGCCTCGTCCTCGCCTTCGATCTTCGATTCGACGTGGGCCGGCTTGCCGGTTGTGATTTCTTCGTTACCTTCCGGGCCCGTGTGGCGGCCAACCGCCGGCCCCCATCACTTGTGGCGGGAACTCCGTCTCATTTGACATTTGTTTGTAAATTATATTTGACAGTTTTACAGCTTTCCTAGGACACTATTCAGATTATTTGACAGATTCTTGAGAATATAATACAATCTATTCGTATATAGTAGAGTTATTGCTGATACAAGTTGAGATTTGTTGGCAAATAATGTCATT
>JAFVET010000127.1 GCA_017475875.1 Candidatus Methanomethylophilaceae archaeon | reverse complement strand
GACCGTCTCCCACCGAAGTTCCTGTTCAACGGCACAGATTTCGACGACGATCCCGTCTCGCACGGGCAGACCCTGCTCGGAGCGGCGTCGAGTCCGGGGACGTACACCGGGAAGGTGAGGGTCGTCATGGACGTCCGCGACCTGGGCCAGGTCGAGAAGGGTGAGATACTGGTCACGAGCAACACCGATCCCGGATGGACGGTGGTGTTCTCGAAACTCGGCGGTCTGATCACCGAGACCGGCGGCATCCTGTGCCACGGGGCGGTGATATCGCGCGAATACCGCATCCCGGCGGTGACTGCCGTCAAGTCGGCCACGACGATCCTTCATACTGGGGATATCGTCGCCATAGACGGGAGCAAAGGGGAAGTCAAGATATTGGAGGAAGAGAAATGAACGGAGATCCCGAATGGAACAGAAGTCTCTATTTCAACCTGCACGACGAGAAGAACGACCTGACCGCCTTCATGCGCATAGGGAACAAACCGAACAAGGGCGAGAAGTCCATGTTCCTGTTCGTCATCAAAGGGAAACAGGTATTCGGGATGAGGAACGCCGTGGCTTACGACAGCAAGGAGAGGGAGTGCAGCGGCCTGGAGTTCTCGGAGAACGGGGACGGCACGTGGCACATCGCCTACCGCGGTCCGTTTTTCGACATGGCTTCGCAGGAGAAGGTTCCGCTGATGTCCTCCATGGACGTCGAATGGAAGCCGGTCAACCCGTTGATGGACTATCACGACTGCGTAGACGCCAAGGGTGCCGAGATGTCGTCGAAGACGGTGTCCGAGCACTTCGAGCAGTTCGGGGTCGTCAGCGGCAGGATATCCCTCGGGGACGCCACCTACGACATAGACGCCACCGGGGAGAGGGATTTCAGCGAGGGAGTCCGCGACTGGGGTTCACCCAAGATGTGGATGTGGCTGAACTCCGTGTACGGAAAGGAATCCGGATTCAATGCTACCAAGCTGTGCACCCAGGTCGGCGACGTCGACGCGGGGTACTTCGGCACCGCTGAAGGCAACGATCCCGTCGTCGGCATAGAGATAGACCTCAGCTACGACAAGGGAATACCTTCCGGCTACAGGATGAAGATGCACGGGAAGAGCGGAAAGGATTACGCCGTCGACGGCAAGGTGTTGGCCCACGCGGTCCTGCCCATGCAGGGTAGCAAGGACATGCTACTCGTGGAGACCATATCCGAGACAGTCATGGACGGAAGGAAGGGACGCGGGATCGCCGAGTTCCTCGTCACCGTGGAACACAAGGATTGAACCGGGTGCCCCGAAGGGGCACCCACCCCCCATATCAATTTTGATTCCCAGCTTGACGCCGGCTGAATCCGTATGTCCGGACGCGCGGTGTGCGGGGACATCGGGACCCGTACGCGCACGGTCGCAGACACCGATTTTCGGCTCCACTTGGCCGACACGGCCTTAAAAAGGCACCTCTTGAGGACGGGGGCGGGAGCGTCCGATAAAAAATGGCTTATATAATATTCTGGTCCCCCCTTTTAATGACACAGTACACAAATCAGTACTACCTCGACCGCCAGGAAGCTTGCGAGTCCTCCGCCAGAAGCTATCCTCGCGAGTTCCCCGTCGCGCTTGCGAAAGCGAAAGGGTCCTGGGTCGAGGACGTCGAAGGCAAACGTTACATCGATTTCCTCAGTGGTGCGGGTACCCTCGCTCTGGGACACAACGATGATGAGATCAACCAGGCAATGGTCGATTTCATACAGTCGGGCGCACCGCTCCATACGCTCGATCTGATGACTCCGGCAAAGGACAGATTTGTGGAAGCTCTGTTTTCCATCCTGCCCAAAGAGTTCGCCGCCAACGCCAAGGTGCAGTTCTGCTCTCCATCGGGGACGGATGCCGTCGAGGCCGCCATCAAACTGTGCAAGACCGCCACCGGCAGGGGATCGATCATCGCGTTCTCCGGCGGATACCACGGGATGGGTCACGGGACCATGGCCCTCACAGGCAACTGCAAGGCCAAGAACAAGGTCGCCAACGTCATGCCCGGCGTCCAGTTCATGCCGTACCCGTATTCGTACAGATGCCCCATGGGACTCGGAGGGGAAGCGGGTACCAAGGCGTGCATCGCATACTTCGAGCGTCTCCTGAAGGATCCGGAGAGCGGAATAACCAAACCCGCCGCGGTCATCCTCGAACCGATCCAGGGCGAGGGTGGGGTCATCCCCGCACCTGTGGAGTTCCTGCAGGCCGTCAGGAGGATCACCAAGGAGCTCGATATCCCGATGATCTGCGACGAGATCCAGTGCGGCATGGGACGTTCCGGCAAGGTTTTCGCGTTCGAGCACGCCGGAATCATACCCGACGTCATCCTCATGTCCAAAGCGGTCGGCGGAGGCCTTCCCATGTCCGTGGTGCTCTACGACAAGAAGCTGGACGTCTGGGGGACCGGAGCCCACGCGGGCACGTTCCGCGGGAACCAGCTCGCCATGGTCGCAGGTACCATAATGATTAGGAGGATCTCCGACCCCGCGTTCCTCTCCGAGGTCGCACGCAAGGGCGAGAAGATCATCACCCATCTCAGGTCCCTCCAGGACCAGGTGTCGATCATCGGTGACGTCCGCGGGAAGGGCCTGATGATCGGTATCGAGTTCGTCGACCCCAAAGGCGGCAAGGACATCATGGGACACTACGAGCCCAACGGGCAGATCCTCTGCAGGGTCCAGCGCAAGCTTCTGGATTACGGTGTGATAATGGAGAGGGGAGGCCGCAACAGTTCCGTCCTCAGGTGCCTCTGTCCGCTCAACATCTCCGACGAGGACATCGACCTGGCCATGGAGAAGTTCGACATGGCCGTCAAAGAGGTTGATGCTGATGTCTGCAAGTGACCCGCTCCTGATATCGGCCTCGGAAGAGGTCAAGGACAGGCTCAAGGAGATGCTCCGCGAGACCCTGGAAGCGATCTACAGGTCCTTCGACGACGGCAGCGCGTTCTCCGGCATAGATCCATACGTGCTGAGGGAGAAGGTTGCCACCCTGGGTTTCCTGCCCGAGAAGGGCAAGGGGTTCGAAGCTGTGTTGAAGGAGACGGAGGATGTCATCCTTCCTCACCTGTTGCGCACCTGGTCCACGGACTACATGCCCCACCTCCACTCGCCGGCTCTGACCGAGACGATATGCTCGGAGCTCATAATCGCATGCTTCAACGACAGCATGGACAGTTGGGACCAGGGCCCTTCCGCGACCGAACTGGAGGTAAGCGTCATGAAGGGACTCTACCGTCTCTTCGGCTATCCCGACACCGCAGACGGATGCATGACGTCCGGAGGTTCGCAGTCCAACATCTCGGCGATCATCGCCGCTCGCGACTGGTACTGCCGGGAGAAGTTCGGTTGGGACGTCAAGAAGGACGGACTCCCGCCGGAGTATTCCAAACTACGCATCTACACTTCCGAGATCTCGCATTTCTCGATGGACAAGGCCAGCCATATCCTCGGCATGGGATACAGGGCCGTCAGGAAGATCCCCGTCGACGGATGCTGCAAGGTCGATCTGAAGGCCTTCGCGGAGATGCTGGAGAACGACGTCAAGGAGGGACTCTATCCGTTC
>JAFVET010000126.1 GCA_017475875.1 Candidatus Methanomethylophilaceae archaeon | reverse complement strand
TTGACAGGCTTCTCCGAGCCGCGGGAGACCCAGGCATGGCCGCACTGGTTGCAGGAGAACCCCCTGCTGACCCCGATGTCCGAAATGGGGGACCCGCATCCGGGGCACGTGTCGCTGGAATGCTTCGGAGCCCATTCCGCGCCGCAGTTGAAGCACTTGTGCTCCTTTGACGGCACGTCGAAGCGCCGGGAACGGCAAGCCGGACATGATCTGAGGCGATTGTCCGAACGCGAGGTCCACTGATGCCGCATCTGAAGCAGCATACCTTCCTGCCCATCCAAGATTCGGATTCCCCCGAGTACCCGTTCGACATCGTTTACCTTAATTCAATTGTTGGATATAACATCCATATATTGCCGTTCACAACGACTCTTCGATGTACCTCTTCGGAAGGACGTATATCTCTCCGTCGGCATCGAGACCGACCCTGGCCTCGACCTCGTACACATCCTTGATCAACTGTTCGGTGATTATTACCTTGGGGTCCCCGACGGCGACTATCTCCCCCTTCTTCATTATGACGCACACGTCGCAATATCTCGCCATGAGGGAGATGTCGTGTTCTGCGACCACGACGGTCATGTCGGAACGGGCCATCTTCTGCAGGTACTCCATGACCTGGAGCTTGTACTTCATGTCGAGATGCGACGTCGGCTCGTCGACGAGCATCAGCTTGGGTTCCTGGACGTAGGCCTTGGCGATCAACGCGCGCTGCCTTTCCCCTGACGAGCACAGCGCCACCTGCTTCCTCCGCAGATGGTCTATCCCGAACGTCTTGAGGGCCTCCCTCGTGATGCGCTCGTCCTCGGGATCCTCCCACCAGATCTTGTCCACGAAGGGGTACCTCCCGAGCATCACCATGTCCATGACGTTTATGCCGAAGGTCTGCCCCGCCTCCGCCGGGACGTTGGCGACGAGTTTAGCCACCTCCGCGGGTTTCATGGTGGTAACGTCCTTGCCGTCCACCTCGATTCTCCCCTCGGTCACGTCGTGTATGCGGGAGATGCACTTCATCATCGTGGACTTGCCACATCCGTTCGGACCGATCAGGCCTATGAGCAGGCCCTTCCCGAACTCGAGGTCTATTCCCTTGAGGGCTTTGAACCCGTCGAAATCCTTGACGAGCCCCTCGATCCTCAGAACGGGTACGTCATCCGTCATAGTTGCGCCCCCTCTTCATGAGCATATATGCGAACACGGGCGTCCCTATCATCGCGGTGATCGCTCCGACGGGCAGCTCGGCAGGCGACATTGCGGTCCTCGCCACCAGGTCCGCGAACAGCATGAGCATCGCGCCTATCACTATGGATGCGGGCATTATCAGACGGTGGTCGCTGCCCAGGGCCATACGGCACGCGTGCGGGACCACCAGCCCGACGAATCCGATGATCCCTACGAACGCGACGCACAGCGACGTCAGCACGGACGCCACGATCATGGTCAGCCTCTTGAACCGCTTGACGTTCAGTCCCAATTGGGCGGCCTGGTCCTCGCCCATGGAATAGAGATTGAACTCCCTCGCCCAGACCATCGCCACTATGGAGATGCCTATGACCGGGATGAAGACTATCCACGCGTTCTCCCAGGTTATGTTGGCGAAGCTCCCGTAGAGCCACCACATCACGTCGGTCAGGTTGTCCTTCCCCATCGACATGAATATCGTCTGCACCGAGGAGAACGCGAAACCCACGATGGTACCGGCGAGGATGTAGTTGACGGAAGACCCTCCCGAACCTTCGGCCACGGTCATGGTTATCATGAAGGCCACGATGCCTCCGACTATCGCCACCACAGGGATGACGTAGAGCGTGTTGTCCGCCAGGAACGGGATGCTGAAACCTATGGCGGTGGCGGCCATCGCGAGACACCCCGCTCCGGACGACACCCCTGTGATATACGGATCAACCAGCGGATTCCTGATTATCGCCTGATACATGCATCCGGCGATCGCCAGCCCCGCCCCGACCGCTATAGAGGCTATGGTCCTGGGCAGCCTCGCGTTGTAGATGTAGAGTTCTATCATATCCAGGTTCGTGTCGCCTTCGATCGCCTTTCCTATGGACGAGAAGAGCGCCCCGACCGCTTCCGACACCGGGATGACTCCGCCCGACGAGACCGATATCGATATAAGGAACGCGACCACGGACATCAGCAACCCGAACAGGACGATGAGCCGGAACCTCTTCTTCTTGGACCCGATCTCGGAAACCTCCGGTTCCTCGAGGTCCTCCTTCATCCCCCTGTATCCTTTCCGGATCTGGGAGAACATGCCTTCCTTAACCATTCAACGTCCTCCTGTACATGACCGCGAACAGACCGACGAAAGCGACGACGGCCGCGATGGTGAGATACCAGGACCAATGGGCGAAGCCCACGGTCTGCAGGGATTGGACCCTCTCCTCCTCCGTCCCCTCCCCGGCGACGTCGCTGAGGCAGTAGACCGCCCCGAAGTCGTTGCCGGTGTAGATCCTCCCGTCGATGACGGTCGGTTGGACCATGGAGTAGGAATCCTGTGTGTAAGGCGACAGGAGCACCCTCCAGATCTCGTGCCCGTCGGAACTGTCCCATGCGGTGAGACCGCCTCCCGTCGGCCAGAACGCCCCGGCCGAATAGTCCGTGCCGTAGAGGATGCCGTCGGAATCGAGTGTGAGCGCCCCTTTGATCATCTGATAGTCGCCGGATTTCCAGACGACCCTGCCGTCCCAGTCGAACTTGTAGACCGCGGTCGAAGCAGGGACCTCCGAACCGTCGACGGATTCGAACGATTCCGAACCACCGGCCAACGGCGAGACGTAGGTATAGAAACCGCTCTCGGTGACGACCGGGGACGTGAAGAGGGCGTCCAACCTCCATTCTGCCCCCGAACCATCCTTCAGGGCCCCTCCCGTCGACGGGTCCAAAGCGAGGAGGTACCCCTCCAACGAGAACAGTGCGCCGTCGGTGCACCCTACGAGAAGATGGGAACCGTCGGGGGAAAGCGATATCGCCGCAGCCGACCCGGGCGTATAGGGGGCGGCACGGTTGTCGACACGCATGTCCACCACCCTCTTCACCCAGACGGGCTCGCCCGTGGCGGCGTCCAAAGCGTGGACGTATCCCTCGTAGCTGCCGATGAAAAGCATGCGCTTTCCGTCGACGGTCCCGATCGTCGGCGCATGGAAGTAGAAGCACCCGCGCGTCCCGACGTATCCGCCGTCTGGGCCCACGTCGGACGGCGGCACGTACTCCCACGCCACGGAAAACCGCCCGTCGGGGGAGAGGGACAGGGCCATAACCGTGCCCGAGGACGTCCCGAAATAGATGAGTCCGGAATCGTAGACCGGTGTGGTCCCCCCGGTCTGGAACACCCTGCCGTCCCAGAGTACGTCGCCGTCGGTTCCTGTCGGGGGATCGACCCCCACCCTGACGGTGTCCTTGACCTCTCCGGTGAACCTGTCGAAACATATGACGTCGCCGCATGTGAATGTGACTACGAGGTATCCCCCGACGATCAGGGGCGTGGTCACCTCATATCCCGCTCCCTTGGGCTCGTGGTACTTCCAAACTATGGCGCCTGTGAACCTGTCCAGAGCGTAGACCCACGCGTCCTCGTCGCCGCCGGTCGCCCCATAGGCGCCCCCGGTGGTGTGGTAAAGCATGTCGCCGGCCACAACCAGGCCCGAGTCCACGTATCCCGTCGTGTACGTGTTGTACCATTCCACAGGCATGGCGGGATCGGTCCGCCCGTGGGAAATGGAGACGTTGGATGCGGAGGAGGAACCTCCCAAAGTGGTCCAAGCGTCCCTGTACTCCGGGGTGCATACCGGGGCGAAACCCTCCGGATAGTACCCGAAGGCGACCGTACCCGATGCGGAGGCACCGAGGTCGGTCCCGGAATCCGCCCATCCGCCGGACCAGGAGTACAGACGCCACGAACAACCGCCGTCCGATTCGGATAACACCTGATCGGCTACGGCCGGGTCGACCGACGAGGACAGAACTTCACCGAAGGTCGACCCGCCTCCGTTTTCATACCAACGGTAGGACCCGTTGCCGAAATCGATCAGGACCGCGTCCCCACCATCCTCCGCCGATACCGCGTACGACGAAAGCGGGAACACGAGGACCATCACCAACAACACGGCTGCGAAACGTCTCATGTCGAACCCCTCTGGTATGTCAGATATTCGAAATAGTCCGAGTCCAGGAACTTGGGGATCGAATCCAACGGGTCCCTGTACAGGAACTGGTCCGGATGCAGGGCCTTCCCTATGAGCTCGGCCGCCTGGCAGAGCCTGGGTCCGGGCC
>JAFVET010000125.1 GCA_017475875.1 Candidatus Methanomethylophilaceae archaeon | reverse complement strand
GCTGTTCTTGAAGATCTGCTCGAAGCCGAGGAACTTGAGGATGGAGAGGTTGACGGAGGGGTGGAGCCTCAGACCGCCCTTGTAGGGTCCGATGGCGGAGTTGAACTGCACACGGTATCCGCGGTTCACCTGGACGTGTCCCTTGTCGTCGACCCAGGACACGCGGAACATGATGATCCTCTCGGGTTCGACGATCCTCTCGATGATTCCGTTCTCCTGGATCTCGGGCCTGGCCTCGACGACGGGGACCAGGGATTCGAGGACCTCCTCCACTGCCTGGAGGAACTCGGGTTCGTTCGGGTTACGCTGCTTCAATCCATCGAAGACCGACTGGAGGTACGCATTGTTGATAGCCATTGCAATCGCCTTGTACCGTATAAGTACCGATTCATCATCGGATATCTATTATTTATTATCTTTCTCGATGTTGATTAGATATTTGTCTAATCTTTTAAAAAATAATAGACATTATTCCATATTTGATACTTGTAGTTGGATATTGCATCGGTTTTGACGTTTCCTTGCCTTCCCAGGAGATACCCACAGCGTTCATTCGATTGTCAGGAAGTTCGAGAAGCTGGTCATGTCGAGGACGGACCTCACGTCCTTGTTGACCTTCACCAGCTTGATGCCGTCCTTGTCCTCCATGAGCTCGTCGGCGTTGAGGACGGACCTCAGCCCTGCGGACGAGATGTACGACACCTCCGACATGTCGAAGACCAGGGAATCGGCACCTGGGGCCTCCCTCTCCACGACCTCGTCCAACTCCGGAGCGGTCACGTAGTCTATGTTCCCACGGGGGATTATCGTTACCGTTCCATTCTCTCTCACCACGTCTATCTGCATGTCATCGAATCTCCTTTTCCAAAATAAGAACGTTCTGTCCGTTCTCACGGACGTATGCGACGTCGTCGCAGATCTTCCTAACCAGCATTATCCCCAGACCTCCGCGGATGCGCTTCTTGAAGTTGTCACCCGGATCCGGGTCCTCGTGTTCCAACGGATTGAACTCCACGCCTTCGTCGGCGAACCTTACGCGCACGGTGCTCTCGATGACGTCCACCGAGAAGTGCACGTCGCCCTTCTCGGGGAAACCATCGTAGGCGTACCGGTCTATGTTCGAGAATATCTCCGAACATGCGGTCTTCATCTCCGATTGCACCCTGTTCGGACAGCCCACCTCGGAGAGTCTGCTCTCCAGATGGGCGATCACCTTCCCGTAGCCCTCGTGGTCGGCGCGTACGGTGATGCCCTCGTCGGTGTGGGGGACGAGCGGTTTCGTGTACCTAACCGCCATCATGGTCACGTCGTCGCTCTGCGGCGCGTCGCCGACGAAAGCGGCCAGGATGTCGGAGATCCCCGTCACCGTTTCCTTGACGGAACCGGCCCTCACGGAATCCAAGGCGGACAGGAGGCGCTGGTCGCCGAAGAAGGCCCCTTGCCCGTCCATCGCCTCGGTCACACCGTCGGTATAAAGGAACAGGGTGTCGCCGGGACGAATCACGAGGTGCCTGGCCGTATATCTGATTCCCTTCTTGCGGCCGAGGACGAAATCAGGTTTGGACTCCAGCTTCCGGTAGCCTTCGCCGCGGTCGAGATAAGGTGGGTTGTGGCCGGCGTTCACGTAGGTCAGGTCCCCGGTGCACAGGTCCAGGATCCCGGCCCATACCGTGACGAAATACTTCATCTGGTTTGACGCCGCAAGTTCCCGGTTGGTCCTCTCCATCGCCTTGTCGAGCTCCCTCGTGTTCCCGATGTTGGACCTCAGCAATGTGATCGATGTGGCCATGAACAGCGAGGCCGGCAGACCCTTTCCCGAAACGTCCGCCATGACGATGGCGATGCGTCCGTCCCCGACCCTGAAACAGTCGTAGAAGTCTCCCCCCACCTCCTTGGCGGGAGAGACCGATGCCGACACGTCGCAGTTGTCCCCAAGAGGGAACTCCTTCGGCAGGATCCCGGACTGTATCCCCTTGGCGGTGTTGAGATCGGCTTCGAACGCCATCTTGTTGGCCTGGAGACGGGCCCTGACCTCCACGTTGCGGATGCCTATCTGGGCGACGACCATCCCGGTGAGGGATATCAACACGTACAGGAGGAAATCGGCTACGAAATGCACCTTCAGGATGTTTATGTAACGTTCCATCGCGGTCATGCCGTAGTAGAAGCCCAACATGACGGACGAGTAGTGGTCGTTGATGAGCAACCCGGCCAGCATCAGGAACGAACCCACGACGGTAACGACCAGGGTGAACCTCCTCCTGCAGTAGACGCTGCTCGCGACTGTCGGGAATGACATTATGATCATCATCGAATAGTCGATTCCCGCCGTGATCAGGAAACACGACAGGACCATGGACCCCACCAGCAGGTACCCCATCCACCACCTGTCGCCGAGACAGCGGTAGATGACCAGTGACAACCCCAGCTGGGCCATCGATGCGAACAGGTAGTATTGGGAGACGGGTATGCCGCGGATCGAGACCTCACCCACCAGCAGCCACAGCAGGTGGGTGGCGATGAACGCCACGATGAGGTAGGCCACCATGCGGTTGGCGTTATGGTCCTCGTCGGCCATGGCCTCCCTCATCATGTCGTCCATCTTGGATGCGGTCATCTGAAGAACCTCATGGAGATCAGCGACTTGAACGCCCTGTCTATGTACTGCTCAGTGATTATCGGCCAGGAGAAGCCCAACCGGTACAGGGCCTTGACCGTGTAGGAGTCGTCGCATGCGACGAACCTCCTGGTCTCGCCGGCGTTGCCCAGGTAGCTGATCAGACCCGACACATACTCCCCCTTGGCCTCGTCCCTCAGAGCCTCGACGAACCTCTCCTCGAAGACCTTCGGCGACACCACCTCCACGTTCATGCCGTTGTCGCGCATGACCTTCAGGACGTTGGCCATGTGCACCTTGTGGCAGTTGTCCACGTGGAACACGGTGAAACGGTCGGGGGTGCCGGCAAGAAGCACCACGGCCTTGGCCACCGAGTCTATGGGCGAGAACTCGACCTCCGTGTCCATGTCCGACACGGAGAAGAACCCTAGCTTCACGTAGGACCTCATCTGGTTCATGAAGGCGTTGGTACGGAAGTTGATCTGGAACTCCCCGTCGCTGTCGCGGCTCATCAGGTTCCCGACACGGATGATCTTGGCCCTCAGCCCTCCGGGAATCTCCCTTATGATCGCGGCCTCGGCCATGAACTTGGAGTTGGCGTACTTGTTGTCCAGGTTCTGACCGAAGTCGAGTTCGTTCTCCCTCAGTTTCCTGTCCGCCGGGATGCTGCCGTTGACCGATTCACCGGCGACGCTCTCGGTAGAGATTTGAACGAGCACCGCCCCCTTGGATCTCGCCACACCGATGAGGTTCGTGACGCCTCCCACGTTCACACGTTCGATGGAGTCGTCGGCCGCGAAGTGCTTGACCACAGCGGCGCAGTTGATCACCGTGTCGAACTCGCATCCCGCGAGTTTTCCCCCGAGGTCGGGGTCGGTGATGTCGGTGTCGATAACGGTGACCCTATCAAGGACG
>JAFVET010000124.1 GCA_017475875.1 Candidatus Methanomethylophilaceae archaeon | reverse complement strand
TGCGCCATCCAAGGCATCTCACCCGGACTGGACAACGTGGGAGCCTTCCTACCCTACTCGGGGATGCACCACCTCCTGTTCGGGAAACTGGATTCCGACGCGCTGATCATGACCTCCGCCAACCCGCCGGGGGAACCTATGACCATTGACGACGCCTCGGCCTTGGAGATGGGGGCGGACGGATACCTGTTGCACGACCAGGAGATCGTCAACCGCGCCGACGATTCCGTCATGAGGATGTTCAACGGGAGGACCCAATACATCAGACGCTCGCGCGGAGCGGTTCCCTACAGCATACGCACCGGTGTCGACGGTGACGTGGTGGCGCTGGGGGCACAGGAGAACCTGACTGCGTCGGTGGCACACGACGGCAGGATATGGCCTACGCAGTACATCGGCAACGGGGAACGCATCGGCGTCATCGAATATCTGGAGGACGCCGTTAGGATGCAGACGTCCCTGCTCGGGGCCGTGCCCAGGGCGGTGGCCGTGGACCTCCACAAGGGATACAGCAACAGGCGCCTCGCCTCAGAGCTGGCTTCGGAGACGGGAGCGGGAATCGTGGAGGTCCAACACCATTGGGCCCACACGGCGGCCCTTATGGCCGACAACGGCATAGACGAATGCGTCGCGTTGGCGCTAGACGGGACCGGCCTCGGAGACGACGGCACGGCCTGGGGAGGTGAGGTCCTGCACTCGACGTTCGAAGGTTACCGCCGTGTCGCCCACCTTCAACGGATACCGCTCATAGGCGGGGAGAAGGCGGTCCACGACATACGCCGCCTGCGCTTCGCCTACGACGTCGTGTCAGGCAGGGAACCGGAAGGTTTCACCGACATGGAGACGGAGCTGTTCCGCAAGATGGCACCCAAGAGCGTCCTCAGCTCCTCCATGGGGCGCTTCCTCGATGCGATATCTTATACGGCAGGTTCATGTTCCGCCAGGACATATGACGGGGAACCTGCGATGCGTCTCGAACCACTCCTCTCCGAGGGAAAGAGTGTCCCTGGTTTCGAAACGTACCTTGAGGGGGACACGCTGATGGTGTCCCACATGTTCGAAGCATTAGACGAGTCAGCCGACCGTGCATCGGCCGCGCACTCCATGGTCGAGGCGACGATCGAAGGCCTGGTGGGCGTAGCGGTCGACGAGGCGAGGTCGCACGGCATCGATGCTATCGGGCTCACAGGAGGCGTCTCTTATTCCTCACCCATAACCCGGATGTTCGTGGAAGCGGTGAGGTCTGCGGGCATGACGCCCGTACTGCATAGGGACGTCCCTAACGGGGACTGCGGGATATCGGTGGGCCAGGCGGCCATAGCAGTGAGGTCTTTACAATGAGCAATGTCCTTTTCGTGTTGTTGGACGGTGCGGAGGATCACCCGAACCCGGACATGGGTGGGAAGAAGCCCTACGAATGCGCCGAGATGCCTTTCCTGGAGGAGCACGCACGCCACCGCTTCGTCACACAGGGCAGGGGATATACCCACCTGTTCCTCAACGAGTTCTTCACCGGTCACCCCCCGGAGATCCCGAGAGGTGCGCTGGAGGCCATGGGTCTCGGCCTCGACATGACGGATCCGAGACGTACCGCGTACCGCCTAAGTCCCGCCCACATCGGGGACGGGATGGTGCACTGGTCCTACCACGCGTCCGAGTTCAGCGACAGACTTATTGCTTCTATGAAAAAGAACATGCACATCCTCCAGCCCTACCGTCCCGAGATAAAGTTCTTCATAGGGGGACGCGCCATCCTCACCATGGACTCCGACTACGTCCCGGAGCTACAGGGACCTCCGGTCGACACCCCTTTCATCGAGATAGAAGGGGACCTGGGCCGCTTCATCATGGCCGTAGCGGATGACATGGACGGGATCACCGACTACCCGTGGGGATGCGGGAAGTTCGGTCGCCAATACCCTCCGGTGGAGGGGATCAACAACCTCACGGCCATATCCAACAGCCCTACGTCGCTTGGCATCTGCGCATCCCTCGGGTACGGATCCGTCCTCATCGACGACCTCGACGAGAGGTTCCCTGCGGCCAAGAAGCTTCTCGAAGAAGGGGACGTGTTCCTCCACATAGACGAAGTCGACGAATACAGCCACATGAAGGACCCGCTCCTGAAGAAACAGGTGTTGGAGCATGTAGACGACCTCATGGCCGAGTACTTCTCAGATGTGGAGAACATAATCTATTTCGTGGACCACGGCACATCCAGCATCACAGGCGAACACATCCTCATGGACGTCCCGCTGTGGACATCCATAGAGACTGGGATTCCTGACGGATCCGTGATGGAACTGCCATCGGTGGTCAGGACACTCATGCAACACAGAAGGTGAGACGACGACAGATTTCGAGATACCGCCATCGTTGGGCGTTTACGGGAACAGGGAAGTGGCCGCGGACATCCTGAAGAGGATCTGGGGCGGAAGAGGGATTTTCACGTGTACGGTGGCCAACACACGCACATCCACCATACCCGGGGTGTCGGACGCCGGCGACACGCCGGAGCTGACGATGTTCACGCCGGCCGCGGACGCCGAACTCCTCGTCAACGGGAAGGTCACCTGCATGAAGGGGATCCCGATCAACCCCGGCGGCATACCGACCCCCGCGACCCTGACCAAGGCAGCCTTGGAGCTTTCTGGAATGGCGTACTTCATCGTCAACGCCGGTTGCGAGGTCGAGCCTTTCGTGCCCTATTTCGACATGGGAGGGGAATGCGGGGAGAAGATCGTCACCGGCAATTCTGTGAAGAACGTCCGGAAAGTGTATGAAAAGGGGTACATGCTAGGCGAGTCGCTCGCCCGCGACCACGACTACGTCATCATCAGCGAGAGCTGCGCCGGAGGCACCACCACCGCCCTGGCGGTCATGATGGCGATGGGCGTCCTCAAGGAGAACCTAGTAAGCAGCAGTTCGCCCAAGAACCCGAAGGAGTTGAAAAGCCGCCTGGTGAAGGAGGCGCTGTCGGCCGCGGGGATAGAGCCGGGAGAACTGAAGGACGATCCCCTGAGAGCCATACAGTGCGTAGGGGATCCGATGATGCCCGCGAACATAGGCATCCTCTGCGGTGCGGCGAAGTCCGTTCCTGTGATAGTCGGCGGCGGGACGCAGCTGGCGGCGGTCATGGCCGGAGCCAAGGTCCTCCACCCGGAACTGGTCGGCAACTTCATGCAGGGCACCACGCGCTGGCTTATGAACGACCCCAACTCGAGCATGAGCCGCATAATGGATTCGATATCGGACCGCATCCCGATAGTGTACGCCAACGTCGACTACACCGACAGCCCCTACGAAGGACTCCAGGCCTACGAATGGGGTTTCATCAAGGAAGGGGTAGGCTGCGGAGGTGCGTCCGTAGGTGCGATAGCTTCGAGCGCCGGTAAGATAACGTGTGCCGACCTCGTGGACCGCGTGCATACGATCTACAGAGGGATCATGGGTTTCTGACCCTGCCTTCAAGGAATGTCTGACCCACCGTGTCTTAAAACAAGGCATCCGTCAAATGTTCCGATACCTTGCAGGCACCTCCGCCCGGGTATCCCAAACGCGATGGGGAGGCCCGATCCCTTCAACATATTAAGACGAATTGGAACGTTCCGTTCGTCCATCACCGACATCCATGGCACATGCTGACCATGTGCGAGGACACACACAGCGAAAGGCCGCCCTCCGGTTCGACGGACTTCCGAGAACGCTGTTCTGGAGTGATGCCTCTCGCCAACCCTGAAAGCAAAGGATTGTACGTGAAGAAGAACGGGGATCTTATGCCTGAATTGATCGACAGATTCCAAATGACCGAACTAATATCCATCCAGGATACGAAAACCGTTTTACCCTTGATCCGATGCCATTTGAAGATACTATGGATGAAACGGAAGACGGCGACGGTCTGGGTACGATAATCCAATGCCCTGCGGGAACATTCAAGGGTTATTCCCATGACGGGGCCATCAACTTCCTCGGAATTAGGTATGCCACCTCGGAAAGATTCGAACCCCCGACTCCATACAGATATCCAGACGGGATTCACGAAATGTGTTCCCCCTGCCCCCTCGCCATCCAGATGTCATCCGAACTAGGAATGTTCATGACGGGCATCGATGTCGATTCGTTGCCTCAGGAAGAGAACTGCCAGTACCTCTCTGTCTCTGTCCCGACAGGATGCAGAGAAAAGCTCCCAGTTATGGTATGGATACACGGAGGATCGTTCGAGGGAGGGGGGTGCGACCTAGAATCGTACGATCGTTCCCCGCTAGTGACCGAATGCGATGTGATCGTTGTGGGAATTGGATACCGTTTGGGAGTGCTAGGGTTCCTAAGGGACGGAATCGGAAGATTGGGCAACAACGGTCTCTTGGACATCATCCAAAGTTTAAGGTGGATCAAAGAGAACATTTCGTCGTTCGGTGGAGATTCTGACAACGTCACATTGTTCGGGGAGTCGGCTGGAGGCGAGGCCGTGAGATGCGTCATGCTTTCCGAAGGGACAGCGGACCTGTATAAGAGGGCGATAATCCAGAGCGCTCCCATCGGGGTCATGTCAAATCGTACAGCGATGGAGGAGAGAATGCTAGATGAGTTGAACCGCATGCCCGTCGATGCGGATATCGAACAGGTCAAAAGAGTACAGACCTCCATAGCGTCCAACGTTGTCGAAAGAGGATTTCAGAAGTATATGATTTTTGGTCCGAATTATGGTGTTTTTCCGCTTCCAGATGAGAGGGAGATACAGGAAAGGATGAAGTGCATAGCCCCTAGCCACGACCTTATAATAGGTAGCAACGAAAGGGAGGTTGCAGCATTCATCGGCCTCAAAAAGAGCATAGTGGCCATGGATAGGTCTATTTTGACCAGATGGCTGGTCGAAACTATCATCAGACGGATAACGGACAAGATGTTCACGATGCCTGCTGAGGATTTTGCAAGACGGTATGCGGAGTACGGCGGCAAAGTCTACCTGTATCGGTTCGAGTGGATGAGGGATTATGACTATATCGGCGCCTGCCACACATCCGACGTTCAGCTGCTCTTCGGGGCCAAAGGGTTGAATGGAAAGGACATCTCAATGGGCAAAAAGGAATCCGAGACTCTCGCCGAGGGAAAGCCTATGAGAAAGATGTGGGCCGAGTTCGCGAGGTCCGGTGATGTAGAATGTTCTGAAATCAAGAACATCTTAAGAATCAAAAGGGTCCAGATCTGATGACTGAGAACGTCTCAATGATCGGACATCCACATCGGCGCGCCATAATCCAAATTCGACCGTCGTTTTAGAACTCTCATTCCAGATTTTTGGGGTATAAGTTCAGACCCAGCTTGGAATCTATCGCGCGGAGGTCCGCTGGCACATACTCCGCTTCGAATGATGCGGGCGGGCAATGGAGAAATATA
>JAFVET010000123.1 GCA_017475875.1 Candidatus Methanomethylophilaceae archaeon | reverse complement strand
TCCCTCACGTTCTGGAAAAGCCTGGAGCTCGTACCCATTCCCAGGATGGCGCTCAGCATCTTCGCGGTCGTCTTCCTCTTGTCCGACGGCGCGTACGCGGGAAGGCCCATCGCGATGTGGTAGTGTTCGGCCTCGTTCGCGACGAACTTGTAACCCGCTTTCGGAACCGGCGGTGCCTTTCTGACGTTGCGTTTCCCGCCTCCCATGCCATCGAGGGTCTCCTCGGCCCATGCGACCGTCGAATCCACGTCGACCGCACCGGTCGCGTAGACCGCTAGGTTGGGTATGCGGTACTTCTCGTCGTAGTACGCCCTGAGGTCCCTGTGTGTCATCCTGGCCACGAGCGCTGGGTCGCCGCCCTCGTCCTGGCTGAGTTCGTGACCCCTCCACATCTCCATCATGAACACGTCGTGGATGTACGATTCCGGCTCCTCCTTGAGCATGCTGAGCTCCTGGAGTACTATCTTCTTCTCGAGTTCAGTGTCCTTCTCGTTGATGAGCGGGTCGGCTACGATGTCCCCGACGATGCTCTTGGCCACGTCCGCGGTCTCTTTTATCGTGACTCCGAAGAAAGCGGTCATTTCGCGTCCGGTGAAGGCGTTGAGTTCCCCTCCGGCGCCCTCGATCTCCTTGGCCATCTGGAAGGAATCGCGGGTGGACGTCTCCCTGAACACCGTGTGCTCCAGAAGGTGGGACAGCCCGTAGATCCCCTCGGTCTCGTCCCTGGATCCGGTGGCGACAGATATCATGAATCCCGCGCTCCTGCTGCCGGGGACCTCGTCGACTATGACGGGTATCCCTGCGGTCGTCTTGGAAACGGTGATATTGTTGGTGTCCATGGGGCTGAATAGAAATCCATTATTATCTTATTTGGTATGCAGGGTCCATGGATGTGAACATCGTCCGGTATTGCAGTTCTGGACTCACGGACCCGATCGCCATCATCGGGTTCCCGAGCGTAGGTCTGGTGAGTACGATCATCGCCAACTACTACGTCTCCCAGATGGAGATGCCCGTCGTCGCGGGGATGTCTGGGTCAGGCATGCCTCCGTACTGTTACATCTCCGGCGGGAGCGCGTATCCGCCCGTACGCATCCATGCGCACAAGGGGGGTTCCAAAGGAAGGGACGTCCTCGTGTGCCTCTCCGAATACTCCCCCAAACCCGAAGACTGCTACGACGTGACCATGGCCTTGGTAGACTACCTCAAAGGCGAAGGCTGCCGCGAGGTGATCTGTATCGAGGGCGTGCCCAGGTTCACGGACGAGGACCAGATGGTCATATGCGGTTCCGGCCACAACTCCCAACGCCTCATGAACAAGTCCAAGTTGGCGGTCATGTCGAGCGGGATGGTGCGTGGAACCACCGGTACGTTGCTGTACGAGGCAATTCCCGCAGGTATAGACGTGGTCGCCATCATGTCACCGGCGATGCAGAACGTTCCCGATCCAGCAGCGGCGGCCGAGTTGATCGTGCCCCTGTCCCGCCTCGTCAGGGGACTGAAGATATCGGACAAGCCCCTGCAGGCCGAGGCCGAGGAGATAAAGAAGCGCATCGAACAGTCGCAGCCTTCCAAGGACACGGAGTATCCGTTCTACGGTTGATAACATGGAATTGGTTCCAAGCAGATTCTTCGTCACACACAGTTCCGCTGTCAGCATGACGTCGGACCTCAACGCCTTCGACCGCGCGCTGCTCTCCGCAGGCATCGGTGAGCAGAACCTCGTCGCGGTGTCGTCCGTCCTTCCCATAGGGGTGGAGCAGGTCGAACGCACGCCCATGTCCATGGGTGCGGTCACCCATTGTGTGCTCGCTCAGATGAGGGGGTGCGAAGGTGAGACCATCGCTGCCGGCATCGCCTACGCCTACCGTAAGGATGGCAAGGGCGGATACGTCGCGGAGGGTCACATCCACGGATCCGCGGATTCCCTCAGGGAGATCCTGAAGTGCAAGATGAAGGAGATGTCGGACATAAGGGACGTGGAGTTCTGCGAGATCAACTACGTCGTGGAAGAGCTGTCCATCCCACTCGACAACTACGGTTGCTGCGTCGCCGCCCTGGTCTTCACCGATTACAGGTGATCCGTTTGTATGGGCTGATCCAATGCGCCCTTTGCAAAAGGCCCCGCATCGTCGATCTCTCGAAATCGACCTCGTCGTGCCCATATTGCGACTATTCGGACGAGGTCAAGGATTCGGCCGTGCTCTTCAGGTCGAAGTCGCAGCAGGAAGTCCGTCAGGCCCTGTCGCAGGCTATGGGGGTCGACGACCGCGACGCGGCCGAGAAAAGGTCGAGGGTCGCCTCCGTAGACCCCTATTCCACGATGGTCTACCGTTACGAGCACTGCCGTGACCAGAGGACCAAGCTGACTATTCTGGCGGAAGGGCTCACCGAGGCCAAGGGTGAATTCACCTTGGAGGATGTGGAGGAAGTGGTCGGCGACCGTGCGGAGAAGGTCCTCAAAGCCATGTTGGACCATTGCATCGCGTACGAGTCGCATCCCGGTCGTTACCGGGTCCGATCTCATTTCCTCGTAGGGATGTCGTCCCTCTTGATCCCCTGCATCTTCAGAACGTCGCGGACGACGCCCGGCAGCCTCACGTACATGTTGTAATAGAAGTACACCGCGGACAGGACGAGCATCAGTGCCTGGCAGACGTAATAGACTATTTCCCCGCCCCAGTCCCCACCGTGGAGGACGACCGTGAACACCATGTGGAACGCAACGAGCGGGAGGAGACCCTGCAGGACGTACTGCATCGGCAGGTTCCTCGCTATGCCCTCGCCCACGTTGGTGCCGCAGGCCCCGAGGATCAGCGTGAGGGACACGGAGATGACCAGTAGCGTGACGATGCTCACGTCGATGGACTCCACTATGCTGGCCATGGTGAAGCAGAAACCGGTCGAGAGACCGCTGGCCATCCCGAGACCCAACGCGTACCCGTAGAACACAGAATCGGAGACGCCCCTGAAACGTTTGAGGTTCATCACGACGAGTATGGCCATCATCTCTATCGCGGCCATCAGCGCCATGTAGATTATGTTCGTCGCCAGTTTGAATGCCGTCAGGGCGAAGAACAGGATGGATCCCGCCACAAGTCCCACGACGAACAGCATGAAGAACGTCGGGTCGCTGAAGAACGGTTGTTCTACACGCGGGTAGGTGTAATTGCGGACCACCAGGAACATGAAGAACAGCGCCGGAGCTATTCCCAGTAGCATGGCTGCACCGAACATGAAGTCCATGCAACTGTGATGTTCGGCCCGTATATAATGATAATATCCGTATCGGGTCGAACGTGCACGTTCACGATTGTGGAATCCTGCCCTCGGGCATCAGTTTGTCGTAGTAGTGCAGCACCATGCACGACGATGAGCAGCTCCCGCACCCGTTGCATTTCGCGGCGTCCACGAGCACACCCTCGTCGATGGTGATCGCATGTCTCCTGCAGCTTTTGGCGCAGATCCCGCAGCATGTGCACATGTTCGCGCGGACAACAGCTTTCAACGTGTCGCGGAACAGGCGGTCGGCGTTCCTGCGGTCCGGGGACGTGACCGTGATCTGTCCACCTCCGAAGACCTTAGCACGACCGACCGGCGTCCTGAGGAGGGCTATCCCGTATTCCTCGGAGCATTTCACGTCGCCGAGCATCTTCAGCATCTCGCCCGTGTAGTCCAGGCTGCGGTTCTGTGGCAAGTGGACCACGGATTCGACTGAATACCCCCCTGCAGCACAGGACGACAGGCCCTTGACCATGTCCATCGACGCTCCCTGCTCGCGTTTGGGTTTCAGATCCAGTCCAAGTTCATCCGCGAGTTTCTGCATCTTCGGGGGGATCGCCTTCCATCTCCAGAACCCGAGGCCGACGTATTCGGGAGGCAGACCGCTCTTGTCGGAATACAACTTGAGATACCTCTCCCACCTGTCGTAAAGGTCCGGGTGGAGCCTCCCCGTGTTCCTCCATTCGCTCGAGAGGCACGACGGGCACAGGTAGCACCCGATCCTCTCGAAATCCCTGTCATAGAGCGGATTGTAGTCAAGACCTGCCCACAGGATGTACGTCCACACCTCCGCGGCCCTCCACGAACGGATGGGGTTGAGGTTGATCTGGTTCGGGACGAACGGGTTCCTCGACACGAACCCGATGCCGGACCTCGCGAACGACTCGAGCCACCTGTTACCCTCGACGGTGACGGTCCCGTTTGGATATTTTTCGGAGATGAGGTCGGTGACTGGGCCGAGTTTGCATACCTTGCAGCACCATCTGAAATCCTTGGCCGGAGGTCCGAACGAGTCCACGTTGTCCCAGAAGCCGTTCCCACCGTGCGCCGTAAGGATAGGTATGTCCGATTTCTCCGAGAATCTGTTCACATATTCTACGGTCTTCGGGAATTCAAGCCCCGTATCGATGTTGACGAGGGTGATGTTTTCGCATGCCTTGGACGCGAGTCCGTACGCGGCCAACGAATCTTTGCCGCCGGAGAACGATACGGTGACAGGGAGACCCTTGGATTTGGGGCTCTCCACGAAGGTCCTGATCTCCTTGACGGCTCTGCGTGCCAACGATCTGATGTGGTCGCGGTTGCAGTCGACCATCGTCCGTAGATCGGCGTTCGGGGATATGTCGAGCGGTTCCGGGGATTCGAGGCTCTTTATCTTCACCGCCTTCTCCGCGGATTGGATCTCGTCGGAACCGACGAGTGCGGTCCCCCATCCGATCTTCTGTCCCTTGACAAGGATCAACGGCGACCCCTCGCAGAACTCGCCTTTGACCTCGTATACATTGGATCCTGGGATGGTCTTCCCCTTGAGGTGGCCGGACATGCCTCCGAAACGCACCACGTTCTTCACGGCCACGGGGGCGAAGAGGACGGCTCCCGGTTGTCTGAGCTCCAAGACGATCCTATCGTTTCTCAGGTCGAACCTGAGCACGCCGATGATCGCCCCGTGGGCAATGATCTCGTCGGTCCTGTCCTCCCCGGGAACCTTGTTCAGGAAGATCCCCCTCCCATTGATGGGCGAGCATGTGCCGAACGAATCCTCGAACAGACGCTGCACCAGGGTCACGCTGTCCCCCATGCAGGGCCGTATGTCGCCCGGGCTGTTGATCTGGAACTCACGCCCTTCCCTTTTACAGACCGAGCAACTTGTTCCAAGAATCAGCGTCCCGCAGGTGTCGCACCATCTGCAGGTCTCTTTGCCGTTGGCGGGATTCTTAGGCTCCATTGTAGGACCATTTGCAGAACATTATATAACCTATCACGCATGGAAGCGCATGGATTGGAACGGAAACGCCATACATGTCAATCCTGGTTATGGGAAGGCCCGTTTCAGCAGGACCGAGATTCTGCACATCACAGTCGCGGTCCTGGTCCTGTCCCTGGCCTTCACGATAATGTACAGGAACAGAAGGTTCATTCTGTCGTACTTCGAGAGCGTCGCCGGCGAGGGCATCGGGGCGTACGCCATGCTCTTCGGCCTGTCGTTGGTCCTCGTGGTCATCAGTTTCATGTTGCACGAGTTCGGCCACAAGCTGGTAGCACAGAAGCACGGGCTCTGGTCGGAGTTCAGGATGTTCCCCGCAGGTCTCCTTTTGACTTTGGTCATGTCCTTCGTGGGATTCCTCTTCGCCGCCCCCGGAGCCGTGATGATCCAGGGGATGATGGACGACAAGACGAACGCTCAGGTGAGCATCGCGGGTCCCGCCGTGAACATGGTGTTCGCCGCGATAGGCATCGTCGGTGCGCTGTTGACCAACGGGAACCCGGTCGTGATATTCTTCTACCTCCTCGCGTCGCTCAACGCGGCGTTGGCGGTGTTCAATCTGATACCCATCCCTCCTCTGGACGGTTCGAAGATCCTTCGTTGGAACATCGCCCCGTGGGCTGTCGCCATCGCAGTAGCCGCGGCGGAGTTCCTGGTAAACATGTTCTATGTTTCAGGAGAACTGTATTATTATCTGTGATAAAAGGGCGGCCGTGAAGGCCGCCCGATCTTAAGGTTTCACATATAGTCGGGACAGGGGTACCTCAGGTTCCTGAGGATGCTCCCCTCCCACTGGTCGGCCTTGCCCGGGTTCAGGATGTTCTTGGGATCCATCGCCTTCTTGATGGCGCGGATCGAGGATATCTCGGACGCCCTCTCCTTCATGTAGTTGGGTGCCTTCGATATGCCCACGCCGTGCTCGCCGGTGACCGTTCCTCCGAGTTCGATGCAGACGTCGAAGAT
>JAFVET010000122.1 GCA_017475875.1 Candidatus Methanomethylophilaceae archaeon | reverse complement strand
GTCGTGAGCTCAAGGCTGCAGACCTTGCACGAAGTGGGATTAGGGTACCTCACGCTTGGGGAAGCCACCCCCGGACTGTCCGGAGGAGAGGCGCAGCGTCTTAAACTCGCTAGCGAGATGGGCCGCGGCCAGGGCGACTCCCTGTTCGTCTTCGACGAACCGACTATAGGGCTTCACCCGTTGGACGTCCAGGTCCTCATGAGGATATTCCAACACCTGATCGACATGGGGGCGACGGTAATCGTCATCGAACACGACCTCGACGTCATCAGGAACGCGGACTACGTGGTCGACATGGGTCCCGGCGGTGGGGACAGGGGCGGCACGGTCGTCGTATCGGGTACACCGGACGAAGTCAGAAACTGCGGTGCGAGCTTCACGGGGAAGTATATCTGAGGAATCAACGACGCTTCATCGTCTCGTTGTATCTAATCAATGTGAAGAACCTGATGAAGACGAAGGCCAACACCAACAGGACAATCCCTACGATGAGCACCACTATGCCCAACGCCTGATACTCCATAAGATAGAAACCGAGCCCGAAGAAGGCGAGCATGGCGCCTATGTAGAAAAGAACCTTCGTCAGACGCCTGTAACCGGCTATGTCCATCAGACGAGCCTCTCGCCGACGTTCGGCGTGATGCCTTCGTCCCAGATCTCCTCGACCTTGAACTTCCAGATGGCCACGGTAGCCATGTTCATGCGCTCGAGGCTGTGTTCCATCTTCTCGAAGACCTCGCCCTCGGTCTCCCTGCCGACAGCCTTGGCGAGAATGGAGAAGGCCTCCTTACCCTTCCAGACCAGGAACTCCACGTTGGGGTTGGTCTCGAGGTATTTGGCCGTACGGTACATGTACGCCTCTCCGACCACGATGGTCTCCGGGTCCAGCACGATGAGGCTGCCACACACGATGGAATGGGGTTTCCCCTCGGGAGAGACGGTGCTCAGAACCTTGCTGGTGGAAGGGTGTGCCACCATCCTGATAACGTAATCGGACATCTCCGGCATGTCAATCCCTCGGGTTTTCGGATCACTCCTGGTCTGCGCGCTTCCAGTTGGCGATTCCCAGTATCGCGAGAAACACCGCCGAGCAAATGATCAGACCCATGAAGTCCATTATTCCTACGTCCATGTGCGGTGCACTTCCTTGTTCATATATAGTCGTTTGTGGGGACTATGGGGCGGTTGACCACGGGCGTGAGGTGCTGGACGACGAACTTCAGCTGTCCGTTCTCGTAAAACGGCGACGACGAACAGGAATACTCGATGTCGGAACCGGGAATCTTCCTCTTCAGCACGAAGTTCGTCGGACCCCCGTGGGAGACGGCGTTGCAGTCCGAACACGGGGTGCTGTGGTTGAACAGGGCGTAACACTTCGTCCCGTAGACCTCGTCCATGGTCGTGTTGAAGGCTTTCTCACCGGCACGGTTTATCCAGATAACGGTATGCTCGGAATCGTGGACTATGACGATGTCGTCGACGATGTCCATGATCATGTTCAGCAGCTTCTCGGTGTACGCCTCCCTTCCGTCTTCCAAATTATCGCCTACGTTGGAATCACCCAGCAAGGCTATAAACGTAACCTTCGCGAGGTCGCACGCCATGGCACGAGACAGGTCGGCAGGAATAGATGTGCCTTGCTGGGAGGCGCATGTCGTTGGTCCTGCCAAACCGTTCCGGAATGTGAATCACTGCTTCTGATCCGATGAAACGGATGCACTGCATAACGGTCCGACCTAAAACGTCCCCCAAAGCCCGTCGAAGCTGGAGAAGGTTATCAATGGAAATACGGGTCAAAATCACTGAGGATGTGTTCCGGGAAACAAGGTCGGACGGCGAGACCCTTCGCATGATTGTCACACATAGTTTGTTAAACATAACTATGATTCCCAGCCATGGAAAAGACCAAAATGGCCGTGGCGTTGCTCGTCGCTGTCGCAGCGATAGTGGCGATCGCAGCGGTCGTCGTGACCTCGTCGCACGGGGGAGACGACGCTCCGGTCGAAAGGAAATACATGACCGACCTCACCGACAGCGGAAAGGTGTACTCTGCGGACGGCGGGGACTACAAGGTCATGACGAGCACCTACACCAACCCGCTAATGCCGGAAGCCAAACTCCAGTTCTATTACTCCGACGGATACTTCGCGAAAGACCCGAAGGAATACGACGAGCACCTCGCGTCGATGACCCTGGTAATGGCGTCCACCGGCTTCGGGACCAACGGTGGTTATTCCGACCTGTCGAGCGTCGTGAGGGAGTTCTTCGACGTCATCGGTTGCGGCGACGTCCATGTCAACAGTATGTTCGACACGAAACCCGGTGAGGACACGATCGGCGTGGCCATGGCCCAGAAGAAGATCACGGTCGGCGGTACCGAGAAGACACTGGTTCCGGTGGTCATGCGTTCCGCCAACTACGATTTGGAATGGGTGAGCAACTTCACCGTCGGCACAGAAGGTGAATCCGAGGGATTCGCCTCGGCGGCCACACAGGTCATGGACGAACTCATCGGCTACATGAAGGACTGCGGGATAGACGGGGATTCCGAGAACGTCCTGTTCTGGATCTCCGGATACTCGAGGGGAGCCGCCACTTCGAACCTCGTCGCCAAAAGGGTGGTGGACATGTTCGACAACAAAGGGGACAGGACGTTCTGCTACACCTTCGAGGCACCGACCCCGGGCCTGGACTCCATGATGAGGGACGGCTGCGACTACGGGTGCATCCACAACGTCTTCGACAGGAGGGACATAGTCACCTTGGTGCCACCCACGGAATACGGGTTCAAACACTACGGGATCGACCATTTCGTCCCCGGACTCCAGGCTTCGACCGTCTACGAATACGTCGACACGGTGGAGTACGCTGGAGAGACCACCACGGTGACGACAGAGGTCGATAACTTCGACTCCTGGGCCACACCCGTCTACCCGCTGTGGGACGAATACGAAAAGAGGCTCTGGGACACCTTCCACATGAAGGACCACGCGAAGTTCCAGAAATCGGTTCTCAAGAGAGACACCACCACCGAGAAGCTGGAGGACGACGTGGACATCAGGGAGTTCCTATGGGACATGATCCACGACCTGCTGGAATGGACGGGGACGGACAGGCAGACATATGCCTCCGGAGACCTCAACCTCCAGGGATGCATGCAGAAGATCATGCATTATTTCAACGACGGGGGAAAGATGCCTTCCCGGACCCCGTTCGACCTCGCTCTCATACTCATGCTCGGATCCGATCCGGGACTCACCGGTGATGAAATGGCCCGCGTCGTCGATACTATCTCCAAGGGGGTCGACAAAACGACGTTGCAAGGCTGGGGACTCTCCGAGGAGGAAGCAGAATTCCTGGCCAAGTTCGTCGTCACGTTCGCTTACAACGACTACAGCAAGACCTTCGCGGAAACCGGCATCAGGGGATACATCTACATCGGAACGCTGGCAGGCGGTCTCGAAAGCATCTACGAGTACCACATGCCGTTCTATCTGTTCTCCTGGCTGATGACCTACGACGACTACTACGCATGAAACACGGGGGGCCAAAGGCCCCCACCTTACTCCACTCGCGCCACCCTTGAATAATACGAAATTCGTATTTGTTGTGCGAATAACGTAAAATTATTACGATATGCGTATAAGATACTGCTGGACATCACACAGCATCCGTATTTTCAGGTGTCATTTTTTTATATAGGTATTCGTTTCAGCCGACAATGACCTACGACGTAGTCATAATCGGTGCTGGACCTGCGGGACTCACCGCGGGAATCTATGCTAGAACGAAGATGATGAAGACACTCATCATAGATTCCGGACGCGTCGGAGGACAGCTCGTCAGTCTGTACCCCGAAAAAGGTGTCCACAACTATCCCGGATTCGAGACGATCCAGGCCAGAAAGCTCTCCGACAAGCTCTATGCGCAGGCGGAGTCCCTGGAGTGCGACATAAAAGAGTACGAGAAGGTCGAGGACATCATCAACGGCGACCAGGAGCTCCTGGTGAAGACCACAAAAGACACTTACCACGCGAAGTCCGTGGTCATCGCCATAGGCATGGGCAGTTTCAAGCCCCGCAAGTTCGGGGTCCCGGGCGAGACCGAGCTCGAGGGCAAGGGCGTTTCGTTCCTTCTGCCCCCCAAGGAACAGATCGTGGGAAAGAAGGTGGTCATGTGCGGCGGAGGCAACAGTGCGATAGACATGGCACTCGTCGCGGATTCCGTGACCGACACCACGATCATCCATCGGAGAGCCGATTTCAGAGCGGACGAAGCGACGGTCAAGCAGCTCAAGGAAAGCAACATCACGACCGTGATGAACGCGAACGTCAAGTCGATCAACGGAACCGACCACGTCGAATCGATCACCGTGGAACAGGATGGACAGGAGAAGACCATCCCCGCGGACCTCGTCGTCATCAACATCGGCATCTCGGCCGACCTCGACGACCTCAAGAAGTGGGGCATCAAGTTGACCGACGACGGCCTCGTGGACGTCAAGTTCGACATGTCCACCAACCGTCCCGGCGTGTTCGCATGCGGTGACGTCGTCAGTTATCCCGGAAAGTTCAAGCAGATCACGACTGCAACCGGTGAGGCCACCACGGCCATCCTCATGGCCCACATGTTCGTAAAGAAGCCTTACTGGGCCTGAACGTCAATACATCCATGCCACGTTGATTACTATCAACGTTGTCAGGAGCAGGAAGTTCAGCGACAGGAACACCGCTAGGTATCTCTTGCGGTCCGCGCCTTCCGTCTTGAAGTACTGCTTCAGCGTGATCAGGCCGGCCATCGAAGCGATCGGGGTACCGAACCCCCCGATGTTCGTACCGATCATCAGGCCGGCCCAATCATCAGTGTAGGACGAGAGCATCAGAGTGGCCGGAAGGTTGCTGGTGAACTGACTTGCCATAGCCGATGCGGCTATCGGGTTCCATTCCATCAGACCGGTGAACATCTCGGTGAACACGTCTATCTTCGCAAGGTTCCCGGTGAAAATGAACAACGTCACGAACGTCAACAGAAGGCTGTAATCGACTTTGGTCAGTGTTTTCGGTTTGGTCAGGACTATCGCAAGGATCGTGAATGCGAATGCGGCGGGTTTGGGGACGATCCGTACGACCGAAGCCAAAGTGACGATGAAAACCAGGACCATGAGAAGCACGAATCTGCGATCGGTCACCCCCTCGTCCCGATGGGCCACCGCAACAGGACCGTTCTTCAGCGTGAGGACCGATGCCGCCACTACCAGAACCCCTATCGCGGATGTGAGAGCCATTGTCGCAGGGACGTCGGCGACGTCCAACCCGTAGTTCTGGAAGATGTAGAGATTGTGCGGATTGCCCATCGGTGTCAGGAAGCTCCCCAAATTGGCCATCAACGTCTGAAGGACCAGGATGACGGGCATCAGGTCGTCACGGTGTATCAAATGAAGCACCGTTATAGACAGCGGGACCACAGTGAGGAGGGTGACGTCGTTCGAGATCACCATAGCGAGGAAGAACGGTGTGAACACCAGGACCAACGCCAACGAACGAACGCTGGACGAACGCATCACGGCTTTGGTGGATATCGCGTTGAAAACGTTGCAACCGGCAAGACCGGCGACTGCCACCATCATGCAGAACAGGACTATCAGCGTATCCAGGTTGATGTAGTCCAGATATTCCGCGGAAGGTGGGACGAAGACCATCGAGACCAGCATGAGCACGGTGGAAACTACCAGCACCACCTCCTCACGCAAAAACCTCGAAACGAGCCTTCCCATGCGGTACCGACCGATGACTCAGATTTTAACCTTGCTACGTCAAAACCGCCTTCTTGAAATAATAATTAACTAAAAGTTAATTTGTTTTAAATCTTAACTAATAGTTAATTTTATTATCTATCATATTAATCTATAATTGGGATGAACCTAATCGGAAGGGATGCCGATCTCGGAAGCCTGGCCCGTTCCGATGCCACAGGTACCGGTACGTACTGCGTGGTGACGGGGCGCCGTGGGGTGGGGAAGACCGCCTTCCTGCACACATTCGGTGCGGGAAGAAATTGCGTCTTCCTCACCCCGATTGGGGCTAACGGTCCAGAGATACTGAAATCGTTAGCTGAAGCGCTGGACATAGGTCACGAAGTGGACAATCTGGGGGAGATAGTGGCAGCTTTCAAGAACGACCCCAAGGTCCGCACCACCTACATCATCGACGACCTCCAGGAGATTCTCCGTACTGTGGACGGATCCGAGGAGACCCTGATCGGATTCATCGAGAACGAACTCAGAAACCTGAACATCTTCCTCGTCCTTTCGATAAGAAGGGGAACGTTTCCGCGCATCGAGAACCTGGACTCGGTGATGGTGCTGAATCCCCTGAGGTACAGGTTTGCGAGACTCCTACACCCGGACATGACCGAAGAGGACCGCATGAAGATGTACTTCATAGCCGGAGGAATCCCAGCGTACCACCTCGGTCTGGACATGGACACCGCCAAGGAGTCCGTTACTTACAAAATATGCGATTCCCAATCGTTCTTCCTTTCGGACACGGAATGCGAGATCAGGTCGTGCAGACCCGACGACACGGCTGTCACCGTCCTGGGTTCGATAGCGTCCGGGTGCAGGTCGCTCAAGGACATCGCCTACAGCTCTAACATCAGCGAACCGGCCGCGATCAAAGTTCTGAAATCCCTGATCGACCGGGGGACGGTTTCGAGAGACGATTCGATTGGCGGTTCCAAACAGGCCCGCTACCACATATGCGACCCTCCCGTACTGTTCTTCCTGACCATGGCCGCCGGAATCCGGGCGCTGTGGGGACACGAACCGGAGTACATCTACTCGAAGCTGAAGGACCAGCTCAACGAGTTCTACTCCGTACGCTTCGACGAACTGTGCCTGGAATACACATCCGAAATGGACGGGTGCGTAGAATGCGGCCGCTGGTGGAACAAAGATTCGGAGATCCAGATCATCGCAAGATACGTAAGGGCTGGGCAGGAATCCTTCCTCCTCGGTGATTCGAAATACAAGAACAAAAAAGCGGGAATGAAGAGATTGGAGGACCTTCAGGAGCGTAGGGAATCGGTGAGGGACATAGCCAACGTGGGCTACATCCTGTTCTCCCGCATGGGATTCACCGACGAGCTCATCGCATACTCCCGGGACCCTTCCCACAGGGTGGAACTCGTGGCCCCGGAGGATATGCACCGATCACGAGAGCTTCTGAAGGATTCCCTCGACACCGTGTGAATCGGATACGAGGTCTGGTTCCAGACCCTTTCCTCTGAGGAACTCAGCCGTGTCCTGGCCTGCGGCGCCGATCTTTACGTGCTCCTCCAGATAGGTCTTGCCGGTGTCCTCGCCGTATTTCTGATATATGCGGGAGAGGAGGTTCTCGGCGGCTTCAGGCGAGGTGAACAGAACCCAATCAAGTTCGCCCCTCTTCAGCGCTATGAGGATGTGCAGCATGCCGTTGGACATCCCTGCAGGTTTGGTGACGAGGACCTCTGCCCGGTCACCTTCGGGAACGCCGGCCAGATCCGTCCCGCCTCCGATGTACAGTGCCCCGGACGGGCGGCCGATCTCTGCTGAAACCCCGACTACCTTCAGTTCGGCTTGTACGTGGGGAGTGACGGCGTACACCTTCCTGCCTTCGAGGAGGGGCTTGAAACCATCCCCGAAGTGCTTCGAGACCTCGTGCACGGCCATCATCGACGTGAACACGAGGTCGCGCCCTTCCTGTGATTGAATCAGGTCGAACTGATCCTTCTCCCCTTTGGAGACGTCTATGGACGGGGCGCCCATCACCTGGAAACCTTTGGCCACGGCTTCGTCCGCGGTCGGTTTAAGCTCCGAGGCCGGCAATGTAAACGCTATCCTGAGTCCAGTCCCATCATTCGTCATATCCCATCTTCCTCCCGATAAGATCCTCCGCCACCGCGATTATGTCGTCGATGACGAAATCGTATTCCAACGTTCTCTCCGTCGAACGGACTTTACCTCCGTATTCGAACGAAGCCTTCAACTTTATTCCGTACTCCCCCTCCGGGACGGCGACCGCATGGAGCCTGTCGCGGTTCTGCTTACCGAGCACCGTCTCCAAAGCATGCTCTGCGGCGTAGCAGATACGGGACACCTGTTCCGACTCGGAGGAGACGATCCCCACGGTCTGCGGGTCGTCGGCACGGCATACGCCCCAGGCCACCGGGCCGTATCCCGAACAACCGGCGACCGTCAGCAAGCCGGGACGGTCCTCGTCCAGTTCCGGCGAATCCGTGTACACCACGTCGAACCCGTCCTCCAGAAGCGCCCCGTACAGGTCGGAAACCTCTTCCAAGCCGTCCATACGCTCCGGACGTCCGTTCCTGAAAGCCCTTCCAAGGACCCCTGCCCTCAGCGTACCGCCTCAGATGTAGTCGGGATAGATGCCGATGTGCCTGTCCTTGAAGACCGGGTTGACATATCTGCGCCTGCCTTCGGTGTTCTCCCCGAACTCGATGGCGTTCTTCGGACAGATGTTGAGGCAGGCCATGCACATGGAGCACTTCTCTTC
>JAFVET010000121.1 GCA_017475875.1 Candidatus Methanomethylophilaceae archaeon | reverse complement strand
TTGTGCCTTTCGCGGCGTTCCTCGTCGCGGCGTTCCCTCCTTTCTTCCTGGTGGGATTCCACTGCGGGTTCCTCGGGGTCCCTCTCCTCGGTGACGAGTCCGTTCATCTCCATGTACTGGTCGCCCGGGACTTTGTTGCGGAGGCATTTGACGAGCTGTTTGGCAGTGAGTTCCTCGACCTCGTGGGCCCTCGGGGCACGTGCGACGAAGTCGATGTCGGCTACCTGGAAGAGTTCGCGGAGAATCAGTTCCCCACCGCGGTCGCCGTCCACGAACGCGGTCGCCACCCTCTCCTTGGAGAGGTCCTGGACGGTCTTGGGGATGTTCGTGCCTTCGACCGCGATCGCGTTCTTTATGCCTGCGCGCAGGAGGTTGAGGACGTCCGACCTTCCCTCGACGATGATGATGGCCTCGGAGTTGGCCACGTTGGGGCCCGCCGGGCACCTGTCCTTTCCGTAGGTGGTGATCTCCTCCACCTGCACGCTCTGACGGACGCTGTCTGTCAGGTCATAGCTGGTGCTCTTCGTCTGCTGGATGAGGTCGGTCAACAGCTCCTTCGCACGTTCAACGATCTTCTCCCTCTTCGATATGCGGACATCCTCGATTCCCAAGACGTGGATGGACGCCTTGCAGGGTCCGACCCTGTCGACCGTTTCCAAAGCGGAGGCGATGATGACCGTTTCCACCTGGTCGAGACTCGACGACATGTAGAGGATACCCTCGGATTTTCCTCCCTTGGATGTGACGTCTGCTTCTATCCTTCCTATCCTTCCCGATTTCTGGAGGTCCCTAAGGTCCAATCCGTCTCCGAGCAACCCTTCGGTCTGGCCGAAGATGGCACCAACGACGTCAGGTTTCTCCACGATTCCGTCGGCTGTGATCTTGGCCTTGACCATGTATTTCATTGCATTGGGGTCGATATTCATTGTTACCACTACTGGAGTAACCTGATTCAACCTATCAGGGCCGACCGCAGGGCTTTCCCAGTCCTGACTTACGTCCGGGCGTTTGATTCATTCCAGCCGGGGCGTGCTCGTTGCCCAGCCTTTGTAATGCCTTCGAGGCAAGTATGAACGTGATATGTGAATAGGATGAACAGGTTCGTCATGAGTCCGTATCACGGATGTTATTTAAAAACATACGTTTTCGGAAGGTGTATGCTGGGCGACGCGGAACCGCTTCCGCCACAACCGGAGTGACGGGCCAGCGGTCATGTGTGTTCCTTGTTCTCATCATCGAAGCTCACGTTGGCTCCGCAGGAGACGCAGAAGGTGTAGGCATCGTCCAGTGCCGCGCCGCAGTAGGGGCATATTCCATATGGCTGAACGGTGTTTGGTGCAAGGACGATTTCATGGCGGCGGTTTCTGAGACGGGAATAAGCCATCACCGCGACGACGACCAGTCCGATGACGACCAACGCAACGACCGCCATCCTACTTTCCGGGGTTACGAACCTGGATTCCGAAGGTATGATTCCATAGAGGCTGTCTGCGATGTGGTCCTGTGTGGCGAAGGCCCCGCCTTTGGTCATCGTGTTCGTTCCCACCATGAAATACGTGGTTCTGCTTCCGTACCTCCCACCGTCATCCCAAGTCACATCCACGAAGTACCAATCGCCCTCCCCGTATACGAGGTTCCATGCATGTCTGACGGACGACTCGAAGGTCGTGCCTGTAACGCCTACGCAATCGAACCCGTAGAGGTGGCACAGGTAGGTGAACGCCATGGTGTACCCTTGGCACACGCACCGGCCTTCCACTATCGCTCCGTAGATGTCGCCCTCATGGTCTGATCCTTTTGCGTACGTGATGCGGTCGCACAGCCAGTCGTGGATGGTCTGCAGTTTCTTGTAGTCGCGGTCATTCTCGTCGATCTTCAGAGACGACAGCGATTTCTCGATCTCCTTGTTCATCTGTGCTATCTGGGAGTCGCTGTACACCGGGTTGTACCTGATGTTGCTGCATCTGTCCTCGTCCGTGTAGATGTAGAGGGTGTACGAGTCGTAGAACCAGAACGCCTCGGGATGGTCGTATGCGTAGGCGTCGCGTACGGTCTCGCCGTCGGATATCCTTAGATAGTCCAGGCTCCCGGTGATCCTGTGCGCCTTCACAGCCGCATCCAGTTCGTCGTATCCTTTTTTCTGCGATTCCGTCAACGAATCATAGATGGAACGGACGTCCCCCTCGTCGGCATACGCGTCCGACAGCGGGACGACCATCCAAAGGGATACGAAGATGCATAGCAGGAGACACCTGCACGTCTGGTTCATCAGAGATCGCTTTCGTGAGATGGCGTCTTGCTTTTGTTCCTTTCCTTTCCATGATTCAGTTTCAGTTTCGACCTCATGGAAGTTCGACGACTTTGGCACCAAGGTCCTCGCACAAGTCCGCCACGGTCCGGTCGCAGGTGAACATCACTATCTGCATGTCGGCAGCTGCCTCAGCCAATGCAGCGCAGGCACCTTCCTTGCGTTTCATGTCGAACGGGAGAAGAACGTCGTCCAGGATCATCGGTATCTCCCCGTTCCCGGTCTTCCACGCCACCGCTAGTTTGAGACTCAGCAGTAACTGGGCCCTG
>JAFVET010000120.1 GCA_017475875.1 Candidatus Methanomethylophilaceae archaeon | reverse complement strand
CGTCGTGACCTCCGCCGTCGGTACCGGTCTCGGTCCCGAGTGAGTTCAAGATCGATCCGAGGCTCACGCCCCTGCGGACGGCATCCTGGGTCGCACGCGAACTTATCCTGAACTCGTCGCTCCTCTGGGAACCCACGAACACCACGTCCGCTCCGGCGTTCTGTATCGCCTTGCACGAGGAAGCCTCGAAGCTCGACCCGAACGAGATCGCCACTATCATGTTGCCGACGCGCTCGGTCCTCACGCGCGACATCGCGTTCAGCACCGCTATCCTCTCCGACACCGTCACATCGTTCTCGACCAGGTCGAAAACCTCGTCCATGCACACCCCGCCACGTTCCATGACGGAGGAGAACGCACGGAGCGTCTCCGGTTTCGCGAACTGGAACCTGCCGCTGTCGGTGAGCATCCCGCCAAGCAGCATCAGGGCCTGGGTGCGGTTTATTTCCAAACCCGCCTCGTCGATCAGGTCAAGGGCTATCTCGCAGCACGATATGCGGTCGGGGTCGCAGTAACACTCGCAGTCACCCCATTTCCCACCCTGATGGTGGTGGTCGATCACCAGGAGATTGTCGGGCAAGACCATCCCCTCCCCCAACTGCCCCGGCGACGACGTGTCCACCACGACCACCAGGCGGTACGACGACGGGTCGCAGGACTCGGACACGGATATCCCGAGTTTCTCGATGACCGTCTTGGAAACACGGTCGATGCCGTCCGGAGCGTAGATGTCCGATTTCGGAAACGCCTCGGCGAGGGCGTACGCGGTACCGATGGCGTCCATGTCCGCGTTGCCGTGCACGATGAACAGGTTGTCTCCGGGGGTCAGGAGCTCCACGATCCTTCTGAGCATGGGTGACTGATAACCACCCCGTTAATAACGTTCTCCATCGTGCCAGCGGTCCAAAACACGGTTTCGGCCGGTCACGGACGGTGGTTCCGACGCATAGTATAATATTTAATGGGAGGTTAACCGTATTTGGATCAAGATGACCGAGGCCAGCGTAATGGATGCGTACGAGCTGAAGGAGCAGCTGTCCCAGCTCGAGGAACGGAACGTCAGGCTGATGGAGGACCTGCGCAACTGCGAGGCCGACAAACGCTATTTCGAATCTGAATTCTTCAGACTCCAGAAGGAGACGGCCAGACTCAAGAGCCAACTGGAAAGGATCCAGAGCCCGCCGCTGATCATAGGTACCCTGAGGGACATCCTTCCCAACAACAGGGTCGTCATCAAGAGTTCCACCGGACCCGACTTCGTCGTTTCTGTATCAGATTACATCAAACCGGAAGACCTCATCGTCGGATCGAGGGTTTCGCTCAACAAACAGACGTTCGCGGTGATGGACGTCCTACCTACGCCGGTTGACCCGATGGTCTCCGGAGCGGAGATCATCGACAAGCCGAACGTCACCTACGACGACATCGGAGGCCTCAAGGCACAGATGCTGGAACTCCGCGAAGCCGTGGAGGATCCTTTGCTGAGACCTGAACTCTACGCCAAGGTCGGTATCGAGCCTCCGAAGGGAGTGCTTCTCGTAGGACCACCTGGAACCGGTAAGACGATGATGGCCAAGGCGGTCGCGAACGCCACGGAGGCGACCTTCATCCGCATGGTAGGTTCGGAACTGGTCCAGAAATACATCGGAGAGGGTTCCCGTCTGGTGAGGGAGCTGTTCGACCTAGCTAAGCAGAAGGCGCCCACCATCATCTTCCTCGACGAACTCGATTCCATCGGTGCCAAGCGTCTCGACGTCTCCACTTCAGGAGACAGGGAGGTCCAGAGGACCCTGATGCAGCTTCTCTCCGAGCTCGACGGTTTCACCCCGATGAGCAACGTGAAGATCATCGGTGCGACCAACAGGCCCGACATCCTCGACGACGCGCTCCTGAGACCCGGCAGGTTCGACCGTATCATCGATGTGGGACTTCCGGACGTAGAGGGAAGGAACCAGATATTCAAGATCCACCTCGCCCACATGAACGTCTCCGAAGATGTCTCGATCCCCCACCTGGCATCCATTTCCGAGGGACTTTCCGGAGCCGAGATCAAGAGCATATGCACCGAAGCGGGAATGCTCGCGATAAGGGACAACCGTGAGACCATCATGCCTCAGGATTTCGAGGACGCCAAGGTCAAGGTCACGGAAAATCGTTCCGCCAAGAGCTCCAAGCCTCCGGCGAACATGTTCGGCTGATCGGACACGTCGATATGGTGGTCGGTACATCGGGACCGGCCACCGTCATTTCCATTTTTCATTGTATAACGTATTGTGACGGCTTGAAAGACGTGCCGTCTGTGATTCACCATGACTGCACCGACATCGGCCAGATCACATGTTGACGAGTTTCAGGATGCGTTGGACCTCCGACTCGACGCACGAGGGATCGTAGGTCACTTCTATCGCGTCCTTGGGACAGATGTTGGCGCAACGTCCACAGACACGGCACTTGTCCTGGTCTATCACGGCCTTGGAGCCTTCGATCGTCACCGCTTTGGCGAAGCATATGTCCCTGCACTGCCCGCAACCGATGCAACGGTCGGCATCCATGGAAATCGATGCCCCCTCCATGCGCGTGTACACGGCGGATATGTCCTTGTTGATGTCGCGCACCATGTTCCACAGGCAGCAGCAGGGACAGCAGTTGCAGATCGTGAGAAGATCGTGATGGTCCCCCGTATGGAGCCATATGCTGTCCAACTTGTTCCTGCCGATTATGTGGACAAGCCCCATCTGGTCGCACTCGTCGATGAAAACGTTCGCCTCCTCCTTGGTGAGGAACCTGCCGTATTCTGGAGGGATGCGGTGCGTCCCTTTCCCGATGAAGATGCAGCCGACATCCGCAGGGTAATCCTTACAGTGGTTGGATTTGCGACATAGGCAGAAGTTCATCAGGAAAATATCCCTGGAATTATCTATCACACCTTTGACGACGTCGCTGGGGACCACGTTGCGTTGTCCCGCATCCTCGATTTCGATGTCCAGGTCTATGCGCTTCGCCACACCCGACTGCGGGACCACGATCATATCGTCGCCGTCGAACAACATCTTCCTGATCACCCTTCCGAACCTGTCATACCGGTTGGTCATCCTGGCCAGACGGTAACGTGTGTTGAACACCTTCGGAAGGAACGCGACGCTCAGGCGGGGTATGACGTTGACCATCTGTCGTTGCTATCGGCTGTCATGTTTTGAATCTTTGCGTCCAAAAACTGCACCCGCCCATAACGGTTATCAGATAGTAGTGCTTGCGACGTCCCATGACCAATGTGATCCTGCACACCACGAAAGGAGACATCAACATCGAGATGCACAAGGACATGCCAATAACCACCGGCAACTTCGTCAAACTGGCCAAACAGGGCTTCTACGACGGAGTCATCTTCCACAGGGTGATCGAGGGCTTCATGATCCAGGGCGGAGACCCCGACGGAAACGGCATGGGCGGCCCCGGTTACACCATCGAAGACGAATTCGGTACCGGCCACTCCAACGTCAGGGGAACCGTCTCCATGGCCAACACCGGCAGGCCCCACACCGGGGGAAGCCAGTTCTTCATAAACACGGTCGACAACACGTATCTCGACAAGGAGTGCCGCGACACCCCCTACGCCCACCCCGTGTTCGGAACCGTCGTATCCGGAATGGACGTCGTAGACGCCATCAGCAGCGTGCCTACCGACCGCAACGACAAGCCGCTGACACCCGTCGTCATAAACAAGGCGGAAGTCATCGAGTGAATAAAAAGGGGGGAAACCCCTCATTCACCGAGATAACTGTCGATCTCGAGATGGGTACCTGATCTGAGGCAGATGATCGGTACCCTCTCCTTCCTCAACCTTCTCCTGAGTTCCTTGTCGTTGGTGAGGACGTAACCACCGGTCTTCCGGGCGAGTTCTATGACCGAATCGTCCCCCCTCGCATCGGTTGGGATTATCTCATACTTGCGGGCGAGGGCGAGCGCCGCCCTTGCGGATTTGTGTTCGAGGTGTTTGAGCTCTCCCACCAACGGTCCGGGGACCACTATCCTGGCCTCGCCCAGAAGATCTGAGAGGGCGAGGTCCAGGTTTATCCTGATCTCGAAAGGCATCAGTAAGGCGTTTGTGTCGAGAACGACGGTCTGCATGAGCTCACTGCTCTACTATGCCGTAACCGATCAGTCTCCACTTGTTGGAGATGCGTCTTGAGATTGCGACCCTCTGTCCGGGCAGGATGCACACCGGGATCTTCAGGACCACTTCCGCGGAGCCGTTGCGGGCGCTCTTGACCACACCGACGGTGGTGGCGGTACCGACGCTCAGCATGAGCGGTTCGTTGCTCTTGATATCCTCCACGACCAGTTCGGAGGACGATCCCACGACACGGTCTAGGAGAGTCGTCTCCATCCTGAACTCGTGGACTATCTCCGGAAGGTCCCCGGGAGTCCCGATTACCCTACCGGTCAATCCGTCGGACTTGGTGATGGCTGCGTCGAGTCCGGTTCCGATGGCGATCAGCCCACCGGGGATGACCTCCTTGACGCTCTTTCCGCCGGCCTCCAGGGAGGTTATCTTGGCGACGATCTTCTCGTAGACCGGCTTGCCGGCCACCTCGGTCTTCCTGCCGGGGGAGATCTCTATGTCGTCTCCCACGTGGAGGGTACCCTGGATCAGGGTTCCTCCGAGGACGCCTCCTTTGAGGTCCTTGGGAAGGGTACCGGGGGAGTTGATGTCGAACGAACGGGCGACGTGCATCAGGGGCTTGGCGTCCTTGTCCCTCTTGACCTTGGCCACGATGGTCTTCTCGATGGTCTCGATGAGTACATCGATGTTGACCCCGCGGTTGGCGGATATGGGGATGATGGGCGCGTTCTCCGCGATGGTGCCTTTGACGAACTCCTTGATCTGACGGTAGTTCTCCTTGGCCTGCTCGGTCGTGACGATGTCGATCTTGTTCTGCACGATGATTATGTTCTCGATGCCGATGATCGAAAGCGCCATCAGATGCTCCTTGGTCTGAGGCTGGGGGCACTTCTCGTTGGCGGCGACCAACAGCAGCGCACCGTCCATGAGGGCCGCTCCGGAGAGCATGGTGGCCATCAGGGTCTCGTGACCGGGGGCGTCCACGAAGGACACGGCACGGAGGAACTCCGTGTCCGCTCCGCAGTTCTTACATTTCTTGCTCGTCCCGTAGGCCGCAGGTCCCTGGCATTCTGGGCACCTGTAAAAAGCCACATCTGCATACCCGAGACGGATAGATATGCCTCTCTTCAGCTCTTCGGAGTGACGGTCGGTCCAGACACCGGAAAGCGCCTTGGTCAGGGTAGTCTTCCCATGGTCGACGTGACCGATCATCCCGATGTTGATCTCGGGCTGCTTTGGGACCTTCATCAGTTCTCCGCGGGAGGCGCGAGGCACTCCTCGACGGACTTAGGTCCGTACTCGGCTATGACCATGTTGATCTGGACGATCTCTGCGGAAATCGTATTGCCGCGGATGGCGACCCTCTTCCTCTGTCCGGGATACTTCTCCTTGAATCCGAGGCTGTCGGAAAGCAGGAGGTTGACCCTCTTGTTGCCGGGGAGGTCCTTCCTCATGGGGGTACCGTTTCCGTCGGAACCGCCGGTGATCTGCAGCTTGTATCCATCGAGGCCTACGAACACTCCGTCGACGACCTCTCCGATGGCTTTACCGATCAGAGAGTCCGCGTGGCGACCGGAGACGGCAATGTTGTAGGACTTGCCGGTCTTCTTATCATTGACAATGGCTTTGAAGTCTACCATTTGAACACCTGTGAATCATCGTTATCCCGATACCTTATATAAGAACTTCGAAAAGGGTCGAACTGACGTCGGACCATATGTCCGACCTCGGTTCTCTAACTCGATGAGTCGGAGACGAACCGTCTGCAGTCGACTGCTCAGGAACACGATCTCGGAAGAGCTCGGGCGGTTCCCTGTCTCCCACCAACGTCCTCCCGTCGATGAGCTTTATCCCGTTCTCATCTGCGTATTCGGAGAGATCGTCCTCGAAACCGGTCGCCGAGAACAGGGCGTAGGTCACGTTCTCGGTGAACCTCGCCGCCTTCGCTCTGGATGCGAGGGTATTGTACCCGGCGAACCCCATGGGTTTCCCACGGAACTTGCATTCACCGAGTACCGTGTGTATGAAACGGCGGTCGTCGGCGACCTTCGCCACGATGTCGATGTCCGCATCAGCGTCTCCGACCCTCCCCCACCATTGTCCCCTCTCGACGACGGGATATTTCGAATCCATCCACTCGCCGCAGAACATCTCGAACATGTGGCCCAACTGCGTTTCTATGTCCTCCAGGATCAGATCGTACACGACCGACCTCGGCGAGTCGCCCCCGATCAACCTGACGTGCCCATAGATGACCGTGAACGAGAAGGCGACGAACGGATCCTTGATGGAATAAACGGGCTTCTTCGGGGAATCGCCCATGGGCACCCTGCGTTCCACGATACCGACGGATTCCAGATCGTCGAGCAACCTCTTGCAGGCCGCACGGTCCATCCTCAGCTTGTCGGCGATCTCCGACTGCTTCACTGTTCCGTCGGCGATACACCTCACGGCCCCCGTGTAGTTCCTGTTTCCGTTGAATTCATGCAGGATGAGGCTCGTGGCGTCCCCTCTCCAGGAGCCGTCGCGATCCAAGAACCTCTCCTCCACCAACTGCCGGTAACTTTTCCCGGACGTATCGAGATGGTAATACGGTATGCCACCCACGGTGCAATACCACCTCAGGGATGTTTCCGGATCCAAATCCGGGTGGAATTCCCTGCAGGCTTCTATGGAGAGCGGTTTTATCTGTTTCCTGTGTTCGAACCTGCCGAACAGGGGTTTTCTCGCATCCTCGGTCTCCCTGCGCATCACGGAGATGGACGAACCGCAGACGACGAACATGCAGTCGAGGTCCCTCAACCCCCCGTCCAACGACTTCTGTATGACCGATGACGCCTGAGGTGCGGATTCCAGAAGATACGGGAGTTCGTCGAACACTACGAGCGTGCGATCGGCTCTGCATATGTCCTCGATGATTTTCATGAGATGCGTCAGGTCCTGTACCTGTGGCACCTCCTTGCCGAGGAATTCGGAAACGTCCAATGTGAGGGAGGAAAGATTCTCGTAATAGGAGCCTTCGATCCCTTGCAGGGAGAGCGTCCTCTTGTCCTTGCCGAATTCCCTCAGGATCGAGGTCTTGCCCACCCTTCTGCGACCCCATAGGCAGCAGGTGACCAGACCGTCCCGTTCCCATAGGCCCTCCAGGTAGGAAAGCTCCGACTCCCTTCCCAGGATCCTTCTTTCAGGCATGACAATTAAATGAGTAATTGATTATAAAACAATTATCAACATAATTGTAAATTAAACAATATATCTATCCGACATCAGACACATGGTGAAAACGATACGTCCTTGGGTATCAGTGAGTTGACACCTATGTCTGATATGGCCGTCCCGCAAGGGAACGACCGCGTGAACTCTGTGGTTAGCACACCTAAGACAGATTTTATATCTGTTGACAAACATCTTCCACACGGCGAGCGACAGGGTTTAGACCCTCCGTGAGGAGGGTCTTGGTCCGTCGTTAACCGACAAACCTTAGCAGTTCAACTAAGAGTTGAACCACTGCCAGGACCAGGGAGACTGTTTGGACCAGGAGCTCCCTGTCCTGGAACCTCTTCTTCAAGGCTTTGTCTCGTTGAAAGTGGCCTCTGCTTCTGAGAT
>JAFVET010000119.1 GCA_017475875.1 Candidatus Methanomethylophilaceae archaeon | reverse complement strand
GTGAGCTATCGACCGGAGAACAGAAAGCCGAAGAAAACGGGCCGAAAACCCACAAAAAATGGTCGGATCAAAAAGAAAACAGAGGGGTGTCGAAGATACGATGAAACAAATCAGAAACAGGGTTGGAGGAAGATGCGCGGAAATGGACTCGATGTCCTCTGTGAAAATGTGGAATGAATGGTTTGAGAAGATTGCAGGAGCGGCGACCGCTCCTGCTTGTTCAGAACTGACCGTCGTATTCGCCGGCCTTGACGGCCTTCTGGAAGACTTTAGCATCCTTTCCGTCGATGTTGACACCGAGGGAGACGCAGTTTCCAGCGACCTCGAGGACCTTGGCTTTGAGATCGGCGCCGAGAAGGTCGTCGTGCTTCATGTTGGCGATCTTCTTGGCCTGGTCGAGGGTGAGGTTGCCGACCTTGTGGGTCTTGGCGTTCTCGGAACCGGAGGCCAGTCCGAGCTCTCCTTTGATAAGCTGGGACATGGGAGGGGTACCGACCTTGATGTCGAAGGTCTTGTCATCGTTGATGAGAACCTTGACAGGGACCTTCATTCCCTCGAATGCTTTCGTTTTCTCGTTGATTTTGGCCACTACCTGACCGATGTTCACTCCTTTCGGTCCCAGTGCAGGGCCGAGAGGCGGACCTGCGGAAGCCCTGCCTCCGTCAACCAATGCCTCAACAGTATCAACCATTGTTCATTTCTCCTTTTCAATTACTCTGACGCTGTCGCCCTTGACGGTGACAGGAATGGGGACCATGGCCTCGATGAGTTCGACGGTGATCTCCTCTTTGCCGTGGTCGATCTGCTGGACCCTGGCCTTCTCACCTTTGAAGGGTCCGTTGACGAGTTCGACTATATCTCCTTCGACGATGCCTTCCACAGCGGACATCGGTGTGAGATACTGGCTGATCTCGTCGATGCTCGTCTCACCGGGGACGAAGTTCCTCGCTTTCTTGATGTCCTTCGCCCTCTCGTGGAGACGGTCTGTGTTCATACCTTCGACGAACACGTACCCCCTGAGTCCTGTGGGACTCAGGATCGCATACAGGTCCTTCTCGCCGAATTTCGACTTGGCGAAGAGCGATTCAGCCACGCTCTTCTCCTGATCGATCTGCGTCTTCAGGACCATGATGGACTGTTGCGCCACCGCCTGGAACCTCATGCTGGCATCCTCGGCGGTGACCTCTGTGATCACCGAGTCCGCATACCTGGCCCCTGTGGGGCAGATGACTTCCAACGTCAGCTGCTTGGGGGACTTCCCAGGGATGTCGACGGTGACCTCCGACCGGTTTCCGTAGTTGTTCCATATCTCGCCCGTGCTGTCGTAGAGGGTGACGTTCCACTCCGGAGCGTTGTCCGGGTCCGGACCCATGGTGATCGAGAACGAAAGCTTCACCGAGCTGGAATCCGAGGATATCTGGAACGGCCATTCGACCTTCGCACCGGCGGCAACCTTCTTGATGTTGCTCTCGCCGGTCATAGAAACGGACATCTGCTGACACTCCGCTCAGAAATAGGTCGGCAGATAGGTCATTACCCACCAGATGGCGAATCCGACGGCACCTATGGCGATGATCCCGAGACCGGTGATGTACATGGTCTTGAAATACTCCTCCCTAGTGGGAGTGTGGGCCATCTTGAGGATCCTTCCGTACTTACCGCTGCCGAATCCGCGTGCCTTCGTCTCGAAGTCATCCTGGAAATCGATCAACGCTGACTCATCTTCTGCCATTTTATCGTTCTCCTGACGTCCCGTGCTCGTTTACACTAAACGGTAGCATTATGGGAACGCCCTTTAATCATATCTTTATTATAAACCTTTGCTGGCCGTCCATCAGGGTGTGACAGAGCCAGCCAGACGCCGGTTCGGACACGGCATGCAATCGTATTTGAGATGCCACACGTATACACGAACATGGTGAGGTCCGAGGTGCCGTTGGAAGCCGCCGACCGTTTCTTGTGTGACGGATCCGTACGCTCGCTGGTCGGCGTCAGGAGATCGGGTTGCTCCACGCTGATTGAATTCCTGGCGGAGCGTGCGAAGCTCTGCGGTCTGGAATGCAGCGTCTACCCGGACACTTCAGGACAGGTGGTGTTCTTCCCCGACGGGCAGGAACTGAAACGGGAGATGGACGACCTCTCGACGGGACACCCGGGTAAAGATCTGATATTCGGGCAGGAGATCTGCCACCAATACCCCGCAGCTGTCAGATACCAGGGACTGGACCTTACGATTACATGCCGGTCCGAGGAACCTGACCGGACCCGTACCAACGGACAGCCTGAATGACAACTTTTTTCAGGCGTTTCTCACTGAACTATTTAAAAACTTTACTATTATTTAAATACTAAGCCTTCCATCAAGATAGGTATGAACAGAATAAAGGTCATCAACGAGCCATCGGAACTGGTCCCGATGCTTAGGTCCGTTGATACACCTGTGAAAAGAGACGTCCTCAAGGAGGTGACCTTGGAGTGGCGCACCGCGGACGAGATCGAGCAGAAGTTCGGTCCCGAAGGCAAGGACGCCATCGTCTTCTTCGAGAAGATGAAATTGGTCGAGACCAGATGGCTCTCCAAGAACGGCGGATATCCCGAGAAGTCGTACCACACGTACTATACATCGTTCAACATCAACGCGCAATGGCCGGTTTACGAGATCAGCGACGTTCTCACCGTGGCGATGATGAGCGACGAGGAATATGCGGAAGTGGAAAAGAAGATACTCGACCTGATGGGAGCGGACGGAAGGTTCGCGGGCGACATCGCCGAAGCGTTGGGCCTCACGTCCACGATGCTCAAGAGTCTGGTGAGGCGCTCGGTCCATATGGATTACCGCGGACACAGGATCGAACCGATCCGTGACGAATGAACATGTCCGACATATGGATAATGAGGATTGGGCATCGTCCGGAAAGAGATAAAAGGGTCACCACCCACGTCGCGCTTTCGTCAAGGGCCCTCGGGGCCCGCGGCATATACGTCGACACCAAGGATCCCGTTCTCGAGGAGAACATCCGCAGCGTCGTGGGACGCTTCGGAGGGGATTATTCCATTGAGACCGGTGTCAGATGGCAGGATGCCGTGCGCAAGTTCGATGGCATAATCGTCCATCTCACGATGTACGGCGAAAGGGTGGACGAGGCCCTCCCGAAGATACCCCGGGACAAGGACATGATGATAATCGTCGGGGCCGAGAAGGTGCCCATGGACGTGTACCAGCGTGCCGACTACAACATATCCGTCGGAAACCAGCCCCATTCGGAGATAGCCGCGCTTGCGATCTTCCTGGACCGCTTCACCGAAGGCAGGGCGCTGTACTCGGACCGCGGCGGGAAGCTCACCGTCGTACCCAACGAGAGGGGGAAAACCGTTGTCGAGAATCCCCAGTGACCGCGAGTGCGTGGAGTATCTGATAGCGGAAGGGTGCAAGAAGAGGGTCGTGATCCACTGCTGCACGGTCCGCGCCGTGGCCGAGCAGATGCTCACGAAGATCGATGCGAACAGGGACCTCGTCATAGCCGGGGCCCTGTTGCACGACATCGGGAGGTCCGTGGACCACAGCATCATGCACGCCTACGTCGGATCGCAGATAGCGGAACGCCTGGACCTTCCGGTCGAGCTCGTCGACATAATAAGGAAGCACACCGGCGCCGGTCTGGACGAGCGCGACGTGGTGGAACTTGGTCTGCCGAAGGCGGACTACATGCCCCGTACGATCGAGGAGAAACTAGTCGCACATGCGGACAACCTGGTGAGCGACAACCGCGTCGTGCCCCACGGGCATTCGGTGAACAAACTGGTGTCCAAGGGCGCGTTCTCCGGAGCCGACAGGGTCGAACTCCTGCACATCGAGCTGTCCGACCTCTACGGGAAAGACCTCGACTGCATCCAGCAGGAGATCGGCGAATACCCGAAACTGAAGATCTGCGACGAATACTTCTGAAACGGCATCGGTGCGGGTCCCCCGCATCATCGCCCCCTTCTCACGTTCCGGCCTTCTGTTTCATCTCGGAACCCTTTTCTATACATAGCAGATTCCCTGACCTATGGTAACTGAAGTAACCGAGAGCACGTTTGACAACTTCGTCTCATCGAACAAGGTCGCTGTCGTCGACTGCTGGGCCCCCTGGTGCGGACCCTGCAGAAGGATGGGTCCCATCATCGACGAGATCGCAGAGGAACTCGCGGGCAAGGTCGCCGTCGGAAAGCTCAACACCGACGAGAACCAGGGCATCGCCATGAAGTACAACATCAACGCCATCCCGACCATCCTCATCTTCAAGGACGGGAAGCTCGTGGACTCCCCCGTGGGCCTCAGACCCAAGGAGGACCTGATCGAGATCATCACCTCGGTGTGAGCATGGAAGTGGACGTGGCCGTCATCGGCTGTGGACCGGCCGGAATACAGGCCGCCATGCACGCCTCCAGGAAGAAGACCTCAGTGGTGGTCATGGGCCGTATCCAGAGCAGCGCCATCCACGGGTGCAGGCTCGACAACTACCTCGGCACTGGAAAGACCGAGGGTTCGGCCATCCTGGAGGAGGGCCGCGCCCAGGCGGAATCCACCGGGGCCAGGTTCCTCGGGCAGAACGTCATCGCCGCAGCCGGTACCGGGAACGGTTTCGACCTCACCGTTGAGGACGGTACCGAGTACCACGCGAAAGCCGTCGTTCTCGCCACTGGTATCTCGAGGAAGAAGCTCGGGATCCCCGGCGAGAAGGAACTGTTCGGGAAGGGCGTCAGCTACTGCGCCGTGTGCGACTGCAACTTCTACAAGGGAAGGAAAGCGGTCATAGTCGGCAACGACTCCGAGGCCGCGACGTCCGCAGAGATGATGACGTCGTACGCCTCCGAGACGTCCTGGGTCACCTGGGAGACGGTGGCGGACCGGTCGCTCGTGGCGAAGGCCGAGAAAGCGGGTGTCCGCATATACGGTTCCAAACCGGAATCCATCACCGGTACCGACCGCGTCGAGGCTCTCGTGTTGGAAGACGGAACCTCCATCCCCACGGATGGGGTTTTCATCGAACTCGGCGCCAAGTCCTCGGCGGACCTAGCGATGGACCTCGGTGCCATGCCCGAGATCGACGACACCCTGAAGGTCGGCCGCGACATGTCGACCGGCGTCCCGGGCCTCTTCGCGTGCGGAGACATAACCGGAAGGCCGTGGCAGGTCGCGAAAGCGGTCGGCGAGGGATGCGTCGCGGGAACGTCCGCGGCGGACTTCGCCAAAGGTGCGAAATGACGGTATCGGACATCGTCGCAGGGATGCTCCGCGAGGACGGGGGATTCCAGAAAGCCCTCCGCACTACCGTGGAGGACGAACTCGGCATGACATTCAACGAGTTCTGCCAGGTCTCCGGGGTGTCCAACAGCACGATGTACAAGATTCTGGAGGGTGGGCGCGAGCCCAACCTCCGCACCATCCGTCAGATAATCAAGACCATACGCATCCTCCAGACACCCGAAGAGGGGCTGTTCATAGCTGTCATCGCCTCGGCCACGGTCCTGGAGGACCTCCCCGAGGAAATGGAACTAAACGGGTTGAAGGTGTCGATACACGAATATTCCGTATCGACCGTGGAGGACGCGATAATAGCCGCGGTGCGCGCGGAACGCGACGGGGCGCTCGGGGTCGTCTGTGCCCCGATTGTGGCCCCGACCGTGGAGAAGATCCTTTCCATCCCCGTGTCCAGGGTCATCCCGACGTCGAGCGTCAACCTCGCCATAGACCGCCTCCGGGATCTCGTCTGACCTTTCGGGAAAACCCGCCGCGATTATGGATGCCGATCCCGTCGGCATGCCGTCGGAAGCCCGTCTCTGAGGGTAATATCAGGAACTTCGATGGAAATTCCGTTAATAATTAATAGTCAACCTTTACATATTGCGTCCAGTGAGAGCTTGTTCGAATTGAACGTGGTGAGCAACACCCCTATGAACGGGGTCGATGACCTTCATGTGGTCGCGGAGACGTTCCTGACCCAGATAGGGTACCTGGTCAGGGGATACGATCCCAAGACCGGTGGACCCAGCATTCGCGAGAGCATCCCGTACAGGCTGTTCATGGACTACTTCATGGCATATCCGTCTAAGGCCTGGGCTGTGGACGAACTCGCGGCCCTGTTGGGCACCACCCGCCCCACGGTGTACCGCCACATCAACAAGCTGAAGGCGATAGACCTCCTGGAAGTCATGGACGTCGAGTACGATGGTCAGACCCGGAAAGGGTACCGCATCAGGTTCGGGGACCTCGGCAAGGCGTGGAACTTCGTGGAGGCCAATGTGAACATGGCGATGGAGAACTACCGCAAGACCGTGGTTCACTTCCAGGCCCTGGCAGCGAGGAATTCCAATGAGCGCGAGTTATAAGATGGAGACTGGTTCCCGTTATCTCGTCAGATACGGGGAGGACAAGGAGACCGAGGGCATATACAACGGCTTGACCGTCCTCGGGTCCGAGACGGCGATGGTGTTCGAGACCGAGGGACGCATCAGGTTCATCCGCATCGGTTGCATCGAGTCCATCGACGTGATGGAATCGGTGCCCGCAGAAGAGGAACCGAAGGATGCCAGGTTCAGACCCAGCGTTTACTATGGCTGACCTGGACGGCCTGGCGGAGGAGCTCATCTCCGCCGTGAAGGACGGGACCGTCCGCGACCGCGACCAGCTCCAGAACCTCAAGCTGAAGCTGTGCAAGAAGTACGGTCTGGAGACTGTTCCGCCCAACTCCCAGATCCTGGCCCGCGTCGGGTCCGACGACGCCGACCTGCTGACGCCGTTCCTCCTGAAGAAACCGATGCGCACCATGAGCGGCGTGGCGGTGGTGGCGGTCATGACGTCACCCTACGACTGCCCGCACGGCAAATGCGCGTACTGTCCCGGAGGAGTGGCCAACGGTTCGCCACAATCCTATACAGGGAAGGAACCTGCGGCGAGGAGGGCCGAGAGGAACGCTTTCGACCCATGGGACCAGGTGACCGACCGCATCACCCAACTCACCGAGATCGGCCACAGGACCGACAAGATAGACCTCATCATCATGGGCGGGACGTTCACGAGCCGCGACGTCGGTTACCGCGAATGGTTCGTCCGCAGGTGTTTCGAGGCCATGAACGGTTCCGAATCCGAATCGCTGGAAGACGCGATGAGGACCAACGAGACCTCCGCCCACCGTTGCGTCGGTCTGACCATGGAGACCAGGCCCGACGTCTTCGACGAGGAACAGATAAAGGAGGCCATGAGGCTGGGCGCAACCAGGGTGGAGATAGGGGTGCAGATACTCGACGACCCCGTCCTGGAAAAATCGGAAAGAGGGCACGGCGTCGAAGCGGTGCGCGCATGCACCAGGAGATGCAAGGACAGCGGTCTGAAGATATGCTACCACGTCATGCCCGGCCTCCCGGGATCGTCACCGGAAAAAGACCTCGAATGTTTCAAGAGGATGTTCGACGACCCGGATTTCAGACCGGACATGCTTAAGTTCTACCCTACGCTGGTCGTCGCGGGCACCAAACTGTACGACTGGTGGAAGGCCGGCGATTACGAACCGTACGACGTCGACACCGCCGTGGAACTCCTGTCCGAGATGAAATCGAACGTGCCTGACTACGTCCGCATCCAACGCATCCAACGCGACATACCCGTGCCGGAGATCTCGGCGGGGATCCTCAAGAGCAACCTGCGCCAACTCGTGGAGTCGCACATGGCGGCCACCGGGCGCAGGTGCAGGTGCATCCGCTGCCGCGAGGTCGGCCACACCGGCGCCGTCCTCGACGATCCTGACAAGGTGGTGCTCCGCGACGAGACGTACGAGGCCAGCGGCGGCATGGAACACTTCGTGTCCCTCGACTACGAGGACTCGCTCATCGGATACGTTAGGGTCAGGCTCGACGGGAACGGACTGGCCACCATACGCGAGCTCAAGGTATTCGGGAAAGTGGTGTCCATCGGTGAGGAGGGCGAGGACTGGCAGCACCGCGGGTTCGGCAAGAGGCTCGTCTCCGAGGCCGAGTCCATAGCCATGCGCGAGGGCAGGTCGGGGATCAGGGTCACCAGCGGCGTCGGCGTGCGCGGATACTACCGCAGCCTCGGGTATGGACTCGAGGCACCGTACATGGTGAAACACTTCCGATCATCCGTAGAACGGGAGCTGGTCCCAGGAACTGCGCCTCTTCCCGAGGTCCCTCGACATCGAGACGTATCTCTTCGCCGTCAATTCGTCCAGCGACGGTCCGACCACCTTCAAAGCGCTCTCGAAATGCCTCATCGATATCTTCTCGGCTTCCGGATCCTCGCGGTACGCTGCGAGCCCTGCCTCGCGGCACAACGCGGCGAGGTCTGCACCCACGTACAGGTCGGTCCTGTCGGCTATGGCCCCGAGGTCCACACCTTCCAGGGGCATGCCGCGTGTGACCGTCTTCAAGATACCCAACCGGGATTCGCGGTTCGGTGCACCTACGAGAACCATGCGGTCGAAACGGCCAGGCCTGAGGAGGGCCGGGTCGATCATGTCGGGACGGTTGGTCGCGGCCATGATCGTCACCCCCTTCATGCCGCCTATCCCGTCCATGGACGTCAGGAGCTGGGCGACCACCCTCGACCAATGGCCTTCGTCCAGTCCGCGGACCGGGGCGATGGAGTCGATCTCGTCGAAGAATATGATGCTGGGCGCCATCTGCTTGGCACGCTTGAATATCTGGCGGATGGCCCTCTCACTCTCACCCATCCACTTGCTGGCGACCTCCGGGCCGTTTACCGATATGAAGTTGACCCCTTTCTCGTTGGCCAGGGCCTTGGCGATCATCGTCTTCCCGGTTCCAGGAGGACCGAAGAGGAGTATCCCGCGGGCCGGTTGTATCCCGAGCTTGCCGTAAGGGTTCCCGTCACCCACGGCGACGGATTCCGATATCGTCCTGCGGACGTCGTCCAATCCGCCGATGTCGTCCCACGACACCTTCGGGACCTCGATCAGAACCTCCCTCATGCCGCTAGGCTCTATCTCGTTGAGGGCGCTCATGAAGTCGTCCATGGTGACCCTCATGTCGCGGAGCACTTCGGCGGGGACCGAACCGTCCAGGTCCAACTTCGGCAACTTGGACGACAGGCACTTCATCGCCGCCTCGCGGCAGAGGGCGGCGAGGTCGGCACCGACGAAACCCTGCGTCAGGG
>JAFVET010000118.1 GCA_017475875.1 Candidatus Methanomethylophilaceae archaeon | reverse complement strand
GGAACGGTTCCCCCGAGGCGATTCCGGCAGACGGATCAGACAGGTCCCATTCAGAAGTCCCAGACACCTATCCCGTCAACGTCGCTGCAGGCGTACGGCCCGATCCGAACTTCCAGAGGGGCGTACCCCAGATCAAAAGGGTCGAACCGGTCACCCAGAGGTTCGAGGTGGAGCGCATCGGGCCGGACACCATCCGCAGCCCGTCCTTCACCGACAACCGTTATTTCGTCCACATCAGTCCCGACTACAAACTCCTGGTCATCAGGCCGAACGAGGATGGGAACGTGTACTGTCTCAACAAGACGATACGCCTGAAGGACCTCGGATTGGTATCGGGGTTCACCGCCAGGAAATTCCTAGTAGCGGAATACAGCCCGCTGTACGAGGGGTTGCTCGTGAGGCTGTGAACCGAAACCACAGAGCGACCTGCGTCGTTTCCCTATGGTTCCGAATCCCGGTTGGAACGGGAGCGGCCGCCCACATTCCGTGATTTTGATCTGATGGAGGAATGGTGTCCATAAGTGTACGTTATTTGTCGTTGTAATGAAAAATCCGTAGTATCAGTTGAGAATCTTTACGAAATGTGTTGATTAGGATACGAATTCTTTCAACTACGGTCGCTATTGACAGTCATGCTTATCTAATATAATGGGATATCCGACCTCATGCAGAGTCTCCTCAACCCTAAATCGGTCGCCATAATCGGCGCATCCAACGATGTGACCAAACTCGGCGGCATGCTTGTGAGGAACATGATCGACGCCAAATTCCAGGGAAAGATCTACCCGATCAACCCCAAGGGCGGAGAGATCCAGGGATTAAAGGCGTACAAGAACGTCCTGGAGATCGGCGAGCCCGTCGATCTCGCTGTCATCGCTGTCAAGGCGCAGCTCGTCCCCGACACCATGGACGAGCTCGGGAAGGCAGGCATCAAGTTCGCCTCCATCCTCACCGCCGGATTCAAGGAGGACAGCCCCGAGGGTGCGGAGCTCGAGAAGGAGCTCGTCAAGAGGGCCGAGAAGAACGGTATCAAGTTCCTCGGACCGAACAGCTTCGGCATCATGATCCCGCGCATCGGAGTCAACGCCACGTTCGCCCACCTCCTGCCCAGGGCTGGTAACATCACCATATTCTCCCAGTCCGGAGCGGTAGGTTCGTCCATCATCGACTGGGCGTACAGGAACCGCATGGGACTCGCCAACTTCATCACGTTCGGCAACAAGGCCTCCCTCGACGAGGCGGACCTTCTCGAGGCTGCCGCGCAGGATCCCAACACCAAGGTCATCGGTATGTACCTCGAGGGTATCAGCAACGGTCAGAAGTTCATCAAGGCCGTTGAGAACATGTCGGTCAAGAAACCCATCGTGGTCTTCAAGTCCGGACGTACCCAGGCCGGATCGGCCGCGGCATCCTCGCACACCGGTTCCCTCGCGGGATCGGATGCCGTCAACAGCGTCGTGTTCAAGAAGCTCAACATCTTCAGGGCCAAGGACCTCGACGAGATGTTCGACGCGCTGTGCGTGTTCAGCACCTGCAGTCCGATGAAGAAGGACGGGATAGCGATCATCACCAATGCTGGAGGTCTCGGAGTCATGTCCGCGGACGCCACCTTCGACGCCCCGACCATCCACGCGGTCAAGTTCTCGCAGGAGACCCTCGACAGGATCAAGACCGAGGTGCCCACCGTGGCGGGTCTCACGAACCCCATCGACGTCCGTGGAGACGCGAAGCCCCAGTACTTCAAGCAGGTCATCGAGATCGTCATGAACGATCCCGAGGTCGGAGGAATCGTCGTCATGGGATCTCCTCTGGACACCGCGGACCTCGAGTCCGTCGCGGAGATGCTCGTCGAGATGAGGGACGACATCCCATGCCCCACCACCGTCTGTTTCGCCGGTGGGGAGAAGTGCGAGAGGGCCGGCAACATCCTCAGAGAGGGTATGTTCCCCTGCTTCCCCACTCCCGACAGGGCCGTCCGCGCCCTGGACATCCTCAGGTACAGGACCGGAAGGGTCGGAGAACCCGCCACTGCCCTCAAGATCCCCGTCGTCAAGGGAAGGGACGTCGCCAAGTCGATTATCGACCGCGCGTTCTCGGAGGGCAGGAACTCGCTCACAGAGTCCGAAGGAAAGGAGATCTTCAAGGCCTACGGCGTGCCGACCCCCGGAGAGGCGATCGTCAACTCGGCCGATGACGCCGCCAAGGAATGCGACCGCATCGGATACCCTGTGGTGATGAAGATCGTGTCCCCCGACATCAAGCACAAGACCGACGTCGGAGGTGTCGTCGTCGGAGTGAAGGACGCGGCCGAGGCCAAGGCGTCCTACACCCGCATCATGGACTCCTGCACCAAGAACGTGCCCGGCGCGAACATCGTCGGAGTCTCGATCCAGCAGATGGTCTCCGGACAGGAGGTCATCCTCTCGATGATCAGGGACGACCAGTTCGGACCCGTCGTGTCCTTCGGACTTGGTGGGATCTATGTGGAGATCCTCCGTGAGATCTCCCAGGCCCATGTGCCCATGACCGAGGAGCAGCTCGACCAGATGATCACGTCCACCAAGGCCTACAAGCTCATGTCCGGTGCAAGGGGTCTCCCCGTCGCGGACATCGAGGCGATGAAGGACACCATCCGCAGGATCGTCCTCATCTCCGTGGACAACCCCGAGATCCACGAGCTGGAGATCAACCCGGTCATCGTCGGCCTCAAGGGCAAGGGATGCTGGGCCGTCGACGCCCTCGTGACCCTGAAGAAGGCTTGAAACCCCAAAGGGGCCCGGGATTCCGGGCCCATTTTCTATTACAAGGCACTGACGGTGAATCATTCTCCTTTCGATAACGTCTGAATTGGTGTTTGTTCCATCACTATTGCCGTATCCACAAGTTTATGTTTCGTTTTTGTTAAGAAGACGGACCACGAGTCTTTGTGGATTACCCTTGTATTTACAGTCAAACATATGGTCTTCAGATATGGAGCTCAAAGATACCGTTATCACTGTAAAACACGTTTAAGGCAATATGGAGAAGAGGTATCCCGATGGGATGAAGGATTTTCGCGACCTTGTTAGCGGTGGATACTACTTTGTGGATAAAACGATGATGATTGCTGAGGTCTGCTCAGCAAAGGATCAGACTTTCCTTTACACTAGACCGCGTCGCTTCGGCAAATCCATCAACCTCTCTATGCTCGATTATTACTTCAATGTGAAGTACAAGGATGATTCTGACATCTTCAAAGGTTTGAGAATAGACAACTGCGAGCAGTGCAAGCCATACAAGAATGCATATCCAGTCATTAGAATGAATTTCGGTGATCTCAGATGTGAATCGGTAAGCGCATTTAAGATGAGTCTGCAGTCGCTTATGTCTTCGGTAGCTAGAGAGGCCAAGAAAATTCTGAAAGGGAAGGAATTTGACAGTGATGATTACGAGTTAATCTCATGTGCGTCATCGAAATCACTGAATGATATCGATGTGCCGATGTTTATTAAGCAACTTTGTAGGATTTACTACGACGTATTCTCAATGAAGACCATTATCTTGGTCGATGAATACGATCATTGCATTCAGAATATACACTCCCCCGAGAGATTCGAGGAAATTATTGAGCAGTTGAGGCCATTCATGGAGCAGACGTTCAAGTTCAATGAATGTATTCAGTTCGGGGTAGTGACAGGCATAATGCCTTTGGCAAAGACCAGCATGTTGAGCAGTTTCAACAATGCTGTTGTGTGCAGCACGCTTGAGGCGCAAGGTGACGAACTCTTTGGGTTTACCACGGAAGATGTCATCCAATTGCTCAGGGACACCAATACTCCTCCGCAAAAGATAGACGAGATACGTGAATGGTATGACGGGTATCACTTCGGTAACGTCGATGTGTATAATCCATATAGCGTAATCATGTATCTGAAAAACAAGTGCTCTCCTGAAGGTTATTGGAATGGGATGACCGGCGGAGGGATATCCAAGGACCTTCTGTCCAATATGGGTTCGAGGTCGCTCATGTCCCTCAGGAACTTGTATGAGCATCCTGAGTCGATGATGGAATCACCCATTGATAATAGGATATCATATTCAGATATGATTTCACCCGCGGTCAACCCTTACGAAGTCTATTCCTATCTAGCCATGGCCGGGTATCTGAAAACTATCCGTACTGGTAAGATGATCGATGTCATGCCCGTCTGTAAAATTGGTATGGTTAACCGGGAGGTCTCGGAGGCGTTCATCTCATTGGTAAAGAAAGCCGATGAAGTAGAAACGAGGGTGAGAGAGGCGATGGATGCAGTATATCAGACCGACGCACCTCTCCTTAAAGCGGATCTGGAATCGGTATTGTCGGGGATTGCCATGGACGAATCCTGGCGTCTGAAGGAGAATCCTTCTTTGAGGCACAACCGCTATCGCGACGTCATCATGGCCTATCTAATGACGCCGGACATGGTGTCGGCCGAGGAGATCCCGAAAGGGTATGGGAACACCGACATATTCTTCCCAGCAAGTGGAGGAAAACCTCCGGTTGTCATGGAGATAAAGACCACTGTGGATGAAAGAAAAAATCTCATCGCATTGGCCGAGGAAGGGTTGGATCAGATACGCATTAAGAGGTATGCGGACGAGCCCGGTATGAGAGATGCGATACTCGTCGGCGTGGGTATCTGGATGAAGACCGTGGAAGTTGTGTTCGGTACGGTCCCGGTACGTCGAACGTCTTGTGACAGGTCTGACGATAGATCCGAAGGCGATCGGCTGTCAGGACTCCCCATATCGTCCAGGTCCAACACGTCCTGTAGCACCACGTAAGGCTTCCCGTGGTCGTCGGCGATGTCGCAGTCGACCCCGTACACCCTCCGGACCATCTCCCTCGTCACTATATCCTCGGGACGGCCGATCGAGTGCACAACACCAGGCTTTTCCATCACGATCAGGGTGTCTGCGTACGTGGATGCCAGGTTGAGGTCGTGGGATATCATGACCACGGTCATGCCCGAAAGTGCGGACAGCTTCTTGAGGAAGGCGGAGACGTAGACCTGGTGCCTAACATCGAGGTTCGCGGTCGGTTCGTCGAGTATCAATATCTTTGGTTCCTGCGCCAGACCCCTCGCCACAGCCACTTTCTGGTGCTGACCTGCGGAGAGCTCGTCGACGTTCTGCTGGGCAAGGTCCTCTATCTCCATGGACCTCAGCGCTTTGACCGCCACCTCTATGTCGCGACGTGTGGTCTTGACCTTCTGATGGGCGTACCTTCCCACGATGACGGCCTCGATGACCTTCATGGTGTTCG
>JAFVET010000117.1 GCA_017475875.1 Candidatus Methanomethylophilaceae archaeon | reverse complement strand
TGCTGGCTGATGCTGAACGCCACCACGCCTATGCTCTGTTTGCACAGCACCGGATCCGTCGCACGGCGGCGGATCTCGTCGACCACCGCAGCGGCCTCCTTGCGGTTGTACCTCCTCCCGAGTTCGTACGTCCCCTCCACCGGCCTCAGGCTCACCCTCGTCTCCATGTAGTTTGGAGACGGGAACGTCAGCATCTTCCCGTCGTAGAACATGCGGTTGCTGAACGCGATGAGGCTCTCGTGCCTGCTGCGGTAGTGCCATTCGAGGTATGTCTCGGGCATGTGAAGGGCGAGACAATCGTCTAGGAAGCTGTCCACGTCCATCATGTCGTCGTCCTCGTCCTCCGTCGCCTCTATGCGCTTCTGGAAGAACGTGGTGGGCGGGAGCTGCTTGCTGTCGCCCGCGATCACCGCGGCCTTCGCACGACCCAATGCCCCGACGGCCTTCCCGGTGGTGATCTGCGACGACTCGTCGAAGATCACCAGGTCGAACAGCGGGTAGTCCATCGTAAGGTACTGGGCGACGGACTGCGGGCTCATCAGGAAGCACGGGCATATCCTGGGCAGGACGTTGGGAATCTCCTGTAGGAGGTTCCTTATCGATTTGCGCATGCGGGAGCTGTTCACAGCCTTGTAAAGAACGCTGATCTCCGAACCGGACACGGAAGTGTCCATGTTCTTCGGGATTCTCTGGGAAAGCGTCAGCGCCAGGGCTGCGCGGTTGTAGGAGGTGTGCTGCTGGTCCAGGACCTTGAACCTCTCGACCATGTCCTCGAAGGACCTGGAGTCGAACACCCTCAGGACCTCGGACTGCTGGCGGCAGACCTGGATGAACTGCCTGTAGATGGAACGGAACACGGCGTGTATGACCATGTCGGTCTCCATCGAGGTCTCGATCAACCCCACCGCCGCGGAAACCTTGTAAGACCTGAGCCTCTCGACGCATGCGTTCCAGTTGGCCCAGTCGAACATGTCGCCGATGTGCGGGGAGATGCGGTCGCACAGCTCCAGCGATTTTTCGGGATCGTCCAACGGCTCGCGGACCTTCATCGACTCCGCGAATGCACCGTTCACCGCCTCCCATGTCGCGTACTTGTCGATGTACAGCTGGTATTCGTCCTCCGCGTCCTTCGCCTTCCTGATTATCGAAGGCATGTAAGCCGGGTCGACGCCTATGCTGCGCGCAGCTTCGATGCCGTTGCGGCAACGCACCGCCCTCTCGCTCAGGCGGTCGGAGACCTGGGCCACGGATTCGCGGGGATACTTCCCCGGGATCGAGGATACGCGTGAATAGGACGAGATGGTGGTGGAGATCAGATTGACCGTAGAGGCCAGGTCCTCGAACCTCATGCCGGGGTTGCGGAGGGACGACGCGGCGCGGTCCATGAACGCCTTGCGGGCCTTGTTCTTGCCGAAGAACCCGGTGCTGTTAGCCGCCGCCCATTCCTTGGACGGGTCGAAACCGTCGTGCCTGTCGAAGATGTCCGGTGTCCATACCCTGAGGACAGCCGACCTGTCGGTCTCCATCGAGAACATCACGTCGAGGTAGCGGTCGCAGTCGTCGCACAGGTCGCGGAGCATCGCACGGTCGAGGCCGAGGTGCTTCTCGTCCACCCTGGCGACCGCAGACCTAAGACGGGCGGCCGAGTCGCGGAGCTGGCCCAGCTCGTCGGAATGCACGCCGATTCCCTTCGAACCGGCGGCCTGCAACTGGCCGGACACGTTCATCGCCGTGTCGGCGACGTCCGCGAGTCTTGATGGGAGCGTGTCGAGGTCGGAATCCTCCACGACCCCGGGCTCCAGCCCGGTGACCCTGTCGAAGAACGCCTTCAGCGCCTCGGCGTCCCTCACGTCCACCGGCACGCCTTTGGAGATCAGCGCGGCCCTGGTGGACACCGCGTCCTCGGATGCGCGACGTAGGACGGATACCTTCTGCTGGACCTCGCTCCCAATCGATGCCCTCAGCTCACTCAGGGCTACCGCCCCGAGGGCCTCGCGGTCCATGTCCTTGACCATTCTGAACGCCTGGCAGGCGCTGCGGATCGCCGTCTCGATGTCGAACATGGAATCCACTTTTACGACGTCCTCCATCCCGGCGTCCACCTGCATGTCGGAAACACCTACGACGTTGTGCTCGTCGTAACCTGAGATGCAGTCGAAGGCGTTCGTTCCGAAGGACCTTGGTTTGTACAACTCAGAGACGTAGACATCGAGCTTGTCACGGATGTTCTCGATGCTGCGCAGGAGCTTGCGCTCCTCCTCCTGGTCGTAGCTGCGACTGGGTTCCAACGCCTTCTTCAGCTGGTCGACCACGCGTCCCTTCTCGGTCTTGTTGGAATGCAGCTCGAGGCAGCGGTTGCCAATGCCAACCTCGTCGAGCCTCTTCTCCACGACTTCGAGGGCGGCCCTCTTCTCCGCCACGAAGAGCACGGTGCGCCCGTGGTACAGGGCGTTGCATATCATGTTGGTGATGGTCTGCGACTTGCCGGTGCCCGGAGGTCCGTGCATGATGAACGAGCGACCCTCCCCGGAGGCCCTGACGGCTTTGATCTGCGAACCGTCGGCCGCCACCGTCAGACATAGACCGTACGGGTCCGAGGAGAAGTCCATCCCCTCGTCCGAGGGATACGGGACGCCTTCGATGAGGCTAGACACTATAGGTCCTTTCCCGAGGACGTCCATATGGTCCTCGAGGTCCCTCCACATCACGAACTGGTTGAAGGAGAACACACCGAGGGACGCTCCCTGGAGGACGTCCCAACCCTCCATACCGTCGACCGCCCTGCGGACGGTCTGCAGGATCATGTCGACGTTGACGCCGCTGTCGTCCGACGGGAGCGGGTCGAGGTTCGGGATGGAGATCTCGTACTCCTGGCGGAGTTTCTCTATGAGGGTGACGTTGAACAGGGTGTCCTCCTCGATCTTCTTCACCGAGAACCCGTTCTGACGCTTCTTCATCTCCACCGGGACGAAGATCAGCGGGGCGTAGTGGGCGACACCGGTGCTGCGTCCCTCGTACCATTTCAGAACTCC
>JAFVET010000116.1 GCA_017475875.1 Candidatus Methanomethylophilaceae archaeon | reverse complement strand
GACATACGGTGCGGAAGCACGATTCCCGCTTTACCGTCGGCTTTCAGGACTTTCGGAATGGAATCCCCTGCACGTCTGTAGATCTCGTCTATGTCCTCCCCACCGGTTTTCGTGGATCTTCCGTAAGGTGGGTCCGTGCATACGGCATCGATGTCCGAAAAGCGGTCGGGGATATCTCCGACGTCTAGGACGTCCGAGTCGTGCAGCTTGAAACCGTAGAACTCCATGTTCTCCTGGCATCCGATGACCATCTCCTCGTCGAAGTCCGATGCGATGGCCTTCATTCCCATGTCCGCGGCCTCGATGAGTATCCCGCCGGTTCCGCAGAACGGGTCCAGAACCGTCCCGCCCCTCTTCGTACCGGTCATGTTGATGAGGGCACGTGCGAACTTGGGATGGAGGGATATCGGTGAGAAGAAAGGTCTCTCCCCGACTTTCCTCTTCTCGAGAAGGTCGGTGTCGGTGTCGTATTCGTCGAGGAACATGTTGGCACCGTCAGACATGTGCACCATGACCACGAAGTCTGGATCGCGGAGGTCCACGTCGTTCTTCTTGGACAGGACTCCACCGATCTTGCGTGCCATGGCCTGGGAATCCACGTCGCGCATCATCCCCTGGAACCGTTTGGATCTCACGGCGAAGGTACCCTCAGGTAGTTCGATATCTTCGAGGTTGCTGAGGTCGGAGGGGTCGTATCTTCCCAGGAACCGTCCCGTGCTGTGTGTGAGCGCCAGACGCGAAGCGATATCGGCCAGATGCGTTTCGTCAAAGGAGGCTATTAGATGGCCGGGGCCTTCGGAAGTAATCTCGAATTCCTCGGTTTCAGCGGATAGACACCCCAGTACCTCCGAACGGGGCATGTCCTTGAGTTCACCGGACAGGTCGAAGAAGAATTGGGGGTGTGTCACACCCCCTTTTATGGTTCAGTCCTTAATACCATCTTCGGTGACCATGAAGACAGCCTCCCCTTCGGGCAGGTTGGGGGAGTCTATCAGCCTCGCGATCCTCTTTCCGGCCTTTCCCTTTCTCAGGTATATGCGGAAAGTGGCCGTGTGACCGACTATGTGGCCTCCGATGGGCCTCGTGGGGTCTCCGAAGAACGCGTCGGGTTTGGCGGCGACCTGGTTGGTGACCGCGATGACGGCGTTGTTGATGGTTGCGAAGTTGAGCAGGTCGTGCATGTGGCGGTTGAGGATCTGCTGCCTTTCGGCCAGGGCACCTCTCCCCACGTATTCTGCTCTGAAATGAGACGTGAGCGAATCCACGATGAGCAGTCTGACTTTGGTGGTCTGTGCCAGTTCCATCGCCTTGTCCACCAGGAGGACCTGGTGCTGCGAGTTGAAGGCACGGGCGACGTGGATCCTCTTGAGGGTCTCGTCCGGATCCACTCCGAGGTACGTGGCCATCTGGATGATCCTTTCCGGACGGAACGTGTTCTCGCTGTCGATGATGATGACGTCGGAGTCTAGCCCGCCGCGCTCTTCCGGCAGCGTGGCGTTGACCGCGAGTTGGAAGCAGACCTGTGTCTTGCAGCTTCCGAATTCACCGAACAGTTCCACTATGGATTGGCTCTCCAGGCCTCCGGCGAGGAGCTCGTCGAATGCTTGGGATCCGGTCGTCAGCTTGGTGACGCTCTTTCTTCTTTCCAGGATGTCTTCTCCTGTCTCGAAACCGCCAATGTCCGCGCAGAGCTTGGCACCCTCGATGATGTCCATTGCCTTCTTCTCCCCGATCTCGCACGTTTCTGCAAGTTCTTTGGGGGAAGCTACTGCAATGGCCATCAACTCGTTGTATCCTGCTTCACGGAGTTTTTCTGCTATGGCTGGTCCTACTCCCGGTATGTCTTCTAGGGTTTTCGAGGCCATTGGGATTCCTCCAGATGTATGATACACGGTTCGTATTTAAGGGGATTCTGGGGGTCGGTGAATTGGCTGAATAGGACGTTCGTTCCCGTTTTCCGTGGATAAGAATAAGAGTCATACGGCCGATGTCATCCCATGAGGTCGGTGTCCGCGGCAGGTTGCGTCATTGTCGTATCCCTGCTCGTTTTCTCGTTGGGCGTACCCGGGTCGTCGGTCGGCGTGGAACCCGACGGGCATTACGGTTGCTCCGTGGATGTCGACATCACGGACCTTGATGCATGGTTGAAGGATACAGGTCAGCTGTCCGGCGCGTCCACGTTGGCTGATGCGTTGAGGATCTGGCTGGGGCTGTCGCTCCTCGGGTCAAAGGTGTCGGTGGAGGACGGACTCGGCGTGAGGTCGTCCTGGTTGACCGACGCGTCCCCGGGGGAGGTTGACGATTCGTTCTCCACCCATCTCGAGGCGATGTTCGGCCTGTCCGATTCGGGAAGGCTTCCCGATGCTGGCGAATATATCGCTGGAGACCTCGACGGGGTGCTTCAGGTCTTCAAGGATGCGGCGGCAGGGAGGATCCCGTCCCATAACGGCGACGCAGGTGTCAGGGCATCCATCCTCTACGACGGGTACGGGGACATCGTGACCGGTACCGATGCCGAAGGCGATCCCGTCTCGATGTCGGGTTCCATTTCCACGAGGACGACGTTCGCACTGCAGACAGACGTCCTACCCTATATGGATGGGGATCGGCTCTCCATCTCGTACGGACACATGGAGCCGCTCGTCGGGTTGTCGACGGAGCTGACGTTCGACCTGGAACTGGAAGGCATGGACATCCGGGGTCACGAGGGTGACGAATGGATGATAGGCTGCACGATCCACATCAAGGACATCGCACTGGCCCAGGGATACTTCCTCTCCGACGATGCGGTCGAACTCCTGACCGCCGAAGACAGTCCCTATCGGTCGATGGTTCCCGAGACGCTATTGTCGTTCATCGAGGCTGGTTCGGGAGCGTACGGACTCGAACAGATATTCGCGTATTTCTTCGGGCATCAGGTCGACGTGACCACGTTGACATTCGGATTCGGGGCCGATGCGACCGTCAGGGACGGTGAAGTGGTCCTGTCGCAGTCGGGCGCATCGGAGTTCGGGGAAGACGTTATCGACATCTCCGGTTACGTGTTCTCGGCGGTCGGGAGCATCGTCGTCCCATCGGAGATTCCCGGATGGGGGGCGACGTTGGTAGCGACGGTATACGACAACCTGCCGCAGACCTCGGTCGACATACCCATGCCGGAGTTCAGACCGTTGTCCGAGCAGGAATCTTCCGATCTCCGCGGGGAGGTCGGTGCCATCCGTGCAATGTATTCACCGCAACCGTCGGCGGAATCCGGGAACGGGAGTCCGGTCCTCGTCATCGTCCTGGCGGTTGTAGCGGTTCTTGCGGTCCTTTTCGTTGTGATGGCGATCAACCATCGCAGGTCCAGATTCTGAACGGTTCCGTCCGCTTCGATGCGTATGATAATCTATGGGACAGGAGATACGCCGTCCATGAAGGTCGAGATCGACGTCTCCCTGGACGCCACATTGGGGTGCGGACAGGCGCATAGGTGGAAGAAACAGCCCGACGGAAGCTGGCAAGGGGTCCTCGGAACGGATGTGGTGACGATGTCTTCCGTCGAAGGCGGCATAGAGGTCACCGGATGCGACGACCGCAAGGTCATTTTGGATTATTTCCGCTGCGACGACGACTTCGACGGGATAATGGAGGACATCTCGTCCCGTGACGCGTACGTGGGGGAACTGGTCGGGCGCTGCCCAGGACTCAGGATCCTGCGCCAGGACCGTTGGGAGTGCCTCGCCACTTATCTTCTGGCTACGAACGCCAACGTGGCCCGCATCGGAGGGATGGTGGAGTCGGTTTGCGACACGTTCGGCAGGGACCTCGGAGGGAGGCATTCTTTCCCGACACCATCCGAGATCCTGGACCGTCCGGAACGCATCTCCGCCTGCAGGCTGGGCTACCGTGACGAGCGTTTGGTCAAATTGGCCGAGAGGACGGAGTCCGGTGCGATAGACCTCGACGCCATAGCCGAATACGATTACGGGATGTGCACGGAGGTCCTCTGCGACATAGAGGGCGTAGGCCCAAAGGTCGCCGATTGCGTAGCGCTCTTCGCATTCGACCATCTGGAGGCGTTCCCGGTGGACGCCCGCATCTCGAAGGTCATGGACCTCAAGTACGGGGTCACCGGCAGCTACCGCAAGGTGGCGGACAAAGGGCGCGAGCTCTTCGGACCTTACGCGGGCTACGCCCAGGAGTTCCTGTACCACAGCGCGTTCATCTGATCATGCGCCGGGGTTGAACTTCACATAGAACTCCGAGACGTCCCAGTCGTCGTCCTCGCGCTGCCTCTGGGTGTCGAGTCTGGCCCCTACGGACTGGGCCGTCTCCTTCAGGACCCTCTCCGCGCGCTCCGATCCCTCGAACTCCTCGACCTTGGCACCCGAGGCGCACACCTTTCCTTTGAAGGATCCGATCACCCTGGTCCCCATCATGATGACGGATTTGGACGATCCCACTTCCTTCTTGATGTAGCCGCGGAGGTACAGGTGGAGGTTGTCCTGGCTGTTGAGCACGAATGATTCTGAGAACCTCCAGTGTTTGGAACCGAGGTCCTCCTTCAGCATCCACCTCAGCGTGGGGTCGTCCTTCAGGAAGAAGCCTTTGACGAGGAAGCCCTCCTCGACCAGGTCGCGGAGGACGGTGCGGAGCGAACCCATCTTTACCGATACGAACTGGGACAGTTCCTCCGCCGAGAATATACCGAAGTCCCTGAAATGCATCTTGACGACGTATTTGACCGCTTCCCAGTGACCCATGTCGATCCGCGGGACCTCGCAATAGTTGGAATCGGAATCGATGTAGAGGATCGATTGTTTGTACAATTCGGATAACAGATCAGTGGTACGGTCTGCCGAATAAGGTGAGTTCTCTATCAGGCTCTTCTTGGATATCGGTTGTCTCGACCTTATTATGTTCAGTACCTCTAGCGCCTCGCCTTCCGGTGCGTATCCCTTTTCCGAGCGGAATATCGACGCGTGTTCCATATCGGTATAACCTTGGAACGGTGGTGAGAGCACCATATGCACCAGTCCGCCCTTCTCCATCTGTTTCTTCATGGTGGTGCGGTCGTTGACCCTGGTCATGATCTCCTGGTCCCCGCGGATGTATCCCCTTTCCGACACCACGTCCTGTACGGTAGCATAGCGGGTGTTCTTGGAGACGCGTTGCTTGGTCATGACGTACGCGATCAGATCCTGTTCGCCGATGCACCAGTCGATTATGTCGCCTTTGGCGTAGAACCCGTTTGTGAATATGTATCCGTGACCCAGGAGGGATTCCTCTATGTGGCCGTCGAGGTCGGCGGCGTCTGTGTTGAGGACCTCCCTGATCCTCACCACGTCTATGCCCTTCATCCGGAAGAAACCCATCGCCCTGTCGATGGCGTCGAGGACCTCGTCTATCAGGTCGGGCGAGTCCATGTCGAGGGACCTTATCTCCACGCATCCCGACATCTCCCACAGTTCGGCCCCGCCCACCAGGGTGTTGCCACGGACCAGCGGGAAGATCCAGCGGTCACCGTACCTCGCGTTGACCTCCGCCCATTTGGACGCTATATCGGGGTCGGAGAGGGAAACCAGGTTCACCGGGGGTTCCTCCTGCTTGCACTTTCCGATAAGAGGCACCTCGTCCTTCATAACGAGCATCGGGGTCTGTCCCTCCCCTACAGAGATGGTGACCGCGCCCACGTCCGCCGCCGCCTGTTCGATCACATCCAGCGGCGCGTCGACGAGGAACCTCATCCCCGCCAGGGGGAGCGGCCCGTATGCGCGTATGGCCCTTTTGGTGAGCGTGGCGACGGCGTCGTCCACTGGGGGGTCCGGCTTGTACGCGGAATAATAGTTCTCGGTACCCCAGTCCTCCCTCTCGTTGAACGCCCTTATGATCTTGAGGGAACGGTCGAGGCGCATGATCGCGTCCTTCACATGTTCCTTCTCCATACCGGTCGCCGCGGCAAGCTGCCTCATGGTGGCCATGCCCATCCTCTCGATCATGTCCATGATCTGCGAGTCGCCGGGCGACGTCTCGTCGTGGCGCAGGGCGGCGTACCTGTCGCCCTCCTCCTTGAGGACGAACTTGACCCTACCCTTGACGAACCTGCCCAGGAGGAGTTCCCCGGATTCGCGCATGGACATCCATTCGGCGAGGTCGAAGTCCTCCACCCTCGAGTAGACGTCCAGTTCCATGCCTGCGGACCCGTAGAACTCGAAGTAGTCCGTGATGCTCTCGAACTTACGCCCCTTAGACAGACGGTAGCGTTCGACGCTCTCGTAGTCGTAGACGTCCTCTTTGCCTGACCGGAGGCGCATGTGGTCCAGTTTCAGCATGTACTGGTCGCCTTCGGAGATGATGAACCGCCCTTTGACGACGTCCTCTGTGGCAACCAGCGATTCGAGGGAGGTGCGCGTCTGTCCCTCCGGGAGAGAAAGTGCGAAGGCTATCTCCTCCGCCGTCGCCGGTGCGAAGCACTCAAGGTGCCTCAGGATTATCCTGTCGACCGCGGCGTCGTGATCGACCTTTTCGAGGGAACAGCGGGAGAACGACCAGCGGTTCCTGCCGTCGATCCCGGAGCGGGTGATCAGGTACATCGATTCCAGTTTCCTCACGGACCTGAGCACCATGTCCTCGCTGAGCTCCAGTTTCTCGGCTATCTCCGATATGTGCGCGTCATTGTCTATAAGCGAGTACACGCTCTCGTCCGTCTCGTTGAGGGTGCGTTCCCTGCGGGTGGCTTCGGCGTAGTACGGTATCTCGCTCGTCGGTGCCAGATGGACGTCTTCCAGGACCACGGTGCCCAGCACACCTTCGGATATGAGCTCCCTGAGCCAGCCGTCCAGGACCTTGCGGTCGACGTCGCTGTACGTGTAGATGTTGCGTCCCCTCTCCCTGAAAGCCTGGAGCGGACCCGTGGCCATCAGGAGTTTGACCACGTCGTCTTTCGACGTTATGCGTTCCGTCTTCTGGGCGAAGTACGGTATGACCTGGTCTTCCGTGAACTCGAACTCCGAGACCGAATCGCCGAGCGCCCTGTGAAGCACCTTGCGGTGGAGTTCCCGTAACAGTGCGGAACGGTCCTCCATCAGCACTATGTCGGAGAATCCTGACAGGATAGCGGAATGCGCGAAAGGCGACGGTGTGCCGCTGAACGGGATGAGCCTCACGGACATGTCGCCTGTCCCCATCATGTCGAGGACAACCTTCGCGTTCTTGATGTCCATATCGTCCTCCAACACCTCGCGGTAGGTCTCCTCTATGACCGGCACGCCCTCCATGTTGCCCAAAGTCTCCAAAAGATAGGTCGACCGGGTCTGCTGACGGTTTACGGATATGGGACGGCCCATGTAGTTGCGGAGGATCATGAAGCTCCTGGCGGCCGTGTGTCTGAATCTCAGCTTGAATATCTCGGAATCGCGGATGGATTTCCTCAGAATGGTATCGAGTTCTTCGGCTTTTATCAGACCCGGTATCTGTTCCAAGTCGAATTTGCGGGGACACCCCAGCATGAAGCTGTCATCCGATATCGTCACCGCGACGTTGGCGGCCATCATGTTGGACATCCTGTAAGCATAGGCACGCGACAGGGCGTCGTTTACCCTGCGACCGAACGGGAAGTGGAATATCAGTTTCTGGTTGCCCGACGGGTCTATGTACTCCTCGACGGCGAGGACCTTCGAATCAGGTATGAACCCGGCCACAGCTTCCTGTTCACGGAAATACGACAGGATGCTGCGCGCGGATCCCTCGTTCACGTCGAATTCCTCGGAAATGGATGATATGGCTTCTTTATCGGGGAGGTTTATCCTATCCGCCATCTCCCCGCGGAACCTTGCGACGTCCATGGAAAGGTCGAAGGAACGTGGAAGCATCTCTCCCGCCCATGACGGTACGGTCGGTTTACGGCCGTTGGCCTCCTTCACGTAGGCGGTCATGCCTTTGGAACGTACGAACTCGAACGACCTGCCACCGAGGACGAACACGTCCCTGGGCGAGAGTCTTTCTACGAACTTCTCGGATAGCTCTCCAGCCGTGGTCCCATGGTTGGTTATGACACGGTAGTTGGCCTCTTCGGGAATGGTCCCCAGGTTCATGAAGTAGATCATACGGGACCCTTTCTTCTTCCCGAACACCTTCTCCTCTTCGTCGTACCAGATCTTGGAATAAACACCTTCGAAGTCGTCTTTGCTGCCCAGATATTTCACTACGCTGTCGAACGAGGCACGGTCGAGGTTGCGGTAACAATACGATCCCCGGACCAGGTCGTAGGCGTCGTCCGTGGACCATCTGCTGTCGAGGCTCATGCCGACCACGGTCTGGGAGAGGACGTCGAGGCAGTTCTCGGGTATGCCGACGCGGTCTATGTCCCCACGGTGTGCTGCGCGGCACATGACCGCGCATTCCACAAGGTCGTCCGGGTCGAAAACCAGGAGCCTTCCCTTGGCCACCTTCCCGAAGCTGTGGCCGCTCCTCCCTATCCTCTGCAGTCCTTTCGCCACAGATTTGGGGGAACCTATCTGGCAGACGAGGTCGACGGAACCTATGTCGATACCAAGTTCCAGCGATGTCGAGGATACAACGCATTTGATTTCACCTCTCTTCAACCTCTCCTCAACGTCGAGGCGTATCTCCTTGCCCAGGGAGCTGTGGTGAACTTCAATATTTTCTATCCCGCGTTCCTTTAGTTTGTATACGACGCTTTCGGCACCCGAACGGGTGTTGGTGAAAACAAGGGTTGTATCGTGCGCCTCCACCAGTTCCTTGAGCGTATCGTACATCATCGAGTTGACCATGTCCGACGAGAACGCGGTCATATCATCGGTAGGGCAGATGACCTTGAGGTCCAGTTTCTTCTTCGAACCCGATTCTATAAGGGCTACGTCCCTGCAGCTTCCGTCTGGGTTGCATCCTACCAGGTATGCGGCGATAGCCTCTATCGGAGCCAATGTAGCCGAAAGCCCGATTCTGGTGAACTCCGTTTCACAATGTAATCTTAGACGTTCCAGGGTCAGAGAAAGGAAGGCGCCCCTTTTGGAATCACATATGTCGTGTATTTCGTCTAGTATGAGCCATTCTAATTTTTTCAGAGAATCTTTGAATTTCGGAGCCGCCAATATAAGTGCGAGGCTTTCTGGAGTCGTAATAAGAATATGCGGTGGGTGGCGTACCATTTTCTGTCTTTCGCTTTGAGGTGTATCCCCAGATCTGACCGCCACGCGGATATCCGGGACGTTCATGCCGTGTGCCGCAGCCGTTTCCCTCATTTCCGCGAGAGGCGTGTTCAAATTGCGGTTAACATCGTTGGCAAGGGCTTTCAAAGGTGAGACATAGATACAATAGACACGTTCTTCCAGGACCCCTTCGCGGGCGTACCGGGTGAGTTCGTTGATAATGCTGGTGAATGCTGTAAGGGTCTTACCGGAACCGGTAGGAGACGAGACAAGTACGCTGCGTCTTTGATGTATCACCGGTATGGCTTTTGCTTGGGGAATCGTCAAATCATCGAACCGTTCGTTGAACCAGGTCGAGATCAGGGGCTCCATCATGCCCATTACCTCATCCTTGGTATATGTTCTGTCGATTCTCTCTAACATTAAGACCACAATCGCATTTCCCATTGTGCGGATACATAAAAAGATATCGTGCAACATTCACTAATGACCGCCGTGGATTCCGAGAAGAATATTCCTTCTAGAATAGGGTCCTCCGGTGACATCCCAGCGGCATGGATCGGACGGTTTCTCGATATTCCAGTGGAAGGAACAGTCGCTATCGGGATGTCCCGCAGGTTTACGGGACCTCTGGTCACCAAGCCTTTGGACACCGGTATCATAACCGGAGGCGGTTGCCGTGTTCCTCTGTTCTGAATGTGTACTTCACTCCACTCGTTCGACTATCCGGACATCGAACACCGGCACATCTTAGGATCCGTCGATCCGACGGAGAGCTCGTCCGACGAGTTCTGTAACGAGTTCAAGATGACATCTCCATGACAGAGACCCCTCAGCCAGCGGCGTTGAGTTCCCTCTCATGTCATACGTCTCCCACGCCCCGTTACGATCCATCGGTCAATCCTGTGCGAAGTGTAATATATCCTTCGAGGCAGTCCTATGGGTATGAGAGCGGGACAGGCGGCGGTCGCTGTGTTGATTGTCATCGTCATGGCACCACTGGCCCTCGCACCGGTGTGTGCGGAGGATGAATCCGTCTCCATCTACGGATACGTGGCCGACCTGTCCTACGAGAAAGGGGACACGCCCTTGTTCGGCGTGACCGTATCGGTCCTCAATTCACTCAGGGAATCGATAGCGGTCTCGGAGACCACCGCGGACGGTCGTTTCGACCTCACCTACGACCGTTCGGTCGGCAGGTACCTGTATTTCGAGAAGACCGGATACATCCTCACCAAGGCGCCGATAAACCTCGAGATAAGTTCGGACAACACGTTGACGCTCGATTATTCAACGGCGATCACGGATTCGGACGGGAAGCTCCGCATCACCACCAGCGTCAGCGGCCAGTCGCCGATAGGGATGGACGTAGCCCAGACCAGCATCACGGGAGTCGTGATGTCGGTCGTCGACGGTGACAGTTCCCCGATGTCCGACGCGACCGTGACCATAAAGGATTCCAACGGCGTCGTCCAGACGCTGATCACGGATTCGGACGGAAGGTTCTCCATCGACTGCGATGCCGGCCTCTACGAGGTGAGCGTGGAGAAGAAGGGTTTCGAGGAGTTCACACAGTCCGACGTCGTCGCCAGTGTGGATCCCTCCCCGTTGCAGATCAGCATGTACCCCCGTTCACACGGCAACCTCTGGGGGGTGGACACGCCGCACGCTTTGGAACTGATAGGGATAGTGGTAATCGCCATCCTCATCGTGTCGTGCTTCTTCCTCTACAGGGCGGCGAAGACCACCAATACCGGCCTAGTGCTGGTCAACGACCTCGAAGACGAGGAGCGGGATCAGTAATCGCGGACCAGGGATTCGGTGACGTTGCGGTAAAGGCTCCCGCCTTCGGAGTCCATGGCCACGATGAATGGTCCGAACCTGCTGGTGTCGAACCTCCACATGGCTTCCGCCATGCCCAGGTCCTCCCATTCGCATCCCTTGCACTTGGAAAGTCCCTCAGCAAGGGAGATGGCGGCGCCCCCCGTGGCGGCCAGATAGACGCATCCTGTCTCGCGCATGGCTTCGGAGACCTCCTCCGACATTCCACCCTTCCCGATTATGGCGCGTATCCCGAACCTGCGGATGAATCCCGCTTCGACGGAGTTCATGCGTGCGGAGGTAGTGGGTCCGGCCGCGATGACCGCCCACGAACCGTCGTCCCTTCTGCTCATTATGGGGCCGCAGTGGAACAGCACCGCACCCTTAAGGTCGTCTGGGATTGATTCATCTGGCAGCGACATGGCCCTCAGGTGCATCTCGTCGCGTCCCGTGACGACTGGCCCGGAAAGGTACACGGTCTCGCCCAGTTTCAGGGACCTGGCAGTCTTTTCGTCAAGAGGTAGCGTGATCATCCTCAAAGCTTCACCCCCTGCGAGTATTCGACCCCGGAGTCCGAGATTTTGGCGGAGGCGCGCCTGGTGGCCCAGCACCCGATGTTGACTGCCACCGGCAGGCTCGCGGTGTGGCAATACGCCTTTTTGATACGAACAGCCAGCACGGTGGTCGATCCACCGAGGCCCATGGGGCCCAGACCGGAGGAGTTGAGGCTCTGGAACAGCTCCCCCTCCAAGCGGTTGAGCACGGGATCGTCGTTTTCCTCGTCGATCGGTTGCAGCAAAGCCTCCTTGGCCATGGCGACGCACACGTCGGAGGTTCCACCGATTCCGACGCCCACGATGGACGGGGGACAGGGGCGACCGCCCGCGTCGAGCACCGCATCTATGACGAACCTCTTGATTCCCGCTTCGCCGTCGGCAGGGTTCAGCATGCCCAGGCGGGTCATGTTCTCGGAGCCCGCGCCTTTCGGTAGCACGGTGATCTCGGTGAAATCGTCCGCCGTGGGGATGAAGTGGATGATCGGCATGCCTTGTCCGAGGTTGTTCCCGGGGTTCTCCCTGGTCAGAGGATCCACGGTGTTGGGCCGCAGGGGTATCTCCTTAGTTGCTCTCTCGAGTCCAGCCCTGATGGAATCGGATATGGTGGAATCGAAGCGGCCGCGGACGTAGAACACCGGGATGCCGGTGTCCTGACACATGGGTCTTCCGATGTGCTCCGCCTTCTTCACGTTGTCCATGATTGCCCCAAGCTGGGAATACGCGATCTCGTTGGTCTCCCAACCCGCGGCCGCCTCCAACGCCCATCCGATATCCATGGGCAGTTTGGTGTTGGCTAGACGGAGGAGGTTGACGACGACGTCCTCCACGGGTTCGGGCAGTTTGATCATAGCCCCGTATCGGCTCGACGTTTTAAGTATTGGGCATGGTCGCCCGTCCCGTTTCCGACAGGGGTCCGGACCATGGTGCGGATACCGTCCCATTCCAGTAAGGGCTTTTATACAAGTGAATGGTTCAGTGGCCTACGGACTCGTGGTCTAGGGGTTATGACGTCGCCCTTACAAGGCGAAGGTCGCCGGTTCAATTCCGGCCGGGTCCACTCATCATTCATCCTGCTCCCGTGTCGCCTGTCCACGGTCGAGGCATCTCCTGAGGTTCTCCTGGTATTTCTCCTTCATGAGGAACGATTTTTCCGCATCCGCGAGCATCCTTTCGAACAGGTTGTATGGGACGGCCACGCTCATCTGGTATCCCTTGACAAATCTGCGGGCGTACATGTCCGTCATCCCTACGACGGCGTGCGGGTCGTCGGATTCGCCTTCGGCACGCGGTATGGCGTAGATCTGTTGGCACGCGTGGCCGTAAGGCATCACGGCGGCCGGACCCGGTGTCCTTTTGGAATAACCAGCGAGTTGGACCAGGGACGACATGCGTACGGGGTCCGTGAGGAAGACCACGACCTCTATGTCACGGTTTTCAGAAAGAGCTTCATCGAGATCCTGGAAGACGATGACGTCCGTCCCGTCCCCGTAGTCTTTTATCGGATCTATCTGGAGCAGGGCTATCTCCTGGTCGGCGAACAGCGATTGGCCGGACCCCTGGTGGCGGCTTCCTGCCTGCATCTCCTCGGGAACCACGGACAGGGAGCAGGACGTGCGGTGGCGGCTGGAGATCCCTCCGAACCCGAACCCGCTTTTGGATCCGTGGCAGGGGGAGTGTTCGCTGTCTGAGGCGCATTTCACGCCACGCGTGGCGCATTTGACCAGAAGGCCTGGAATCGTACAGTGGCCGTGTGGTACTGCGGCATCGTCAGGTATGGTCTTCTCCCGGTATATCGCGACGGCATGGTTGTCGAGATGGATCAGTTCGGATATCCTGTTCATGTGTTCCCATGTCGTTGGATGTTTATTCCGTTATGGGTTCAATCCCCGATTCCGCAGGTGCAGGGAATAGAGGGTCGTAGAACAACTTCCTTGGGAATCAGGGAGTTGATGGAAAACAGATTACATTTTTGCCATAATTGCAGATCGGAGTAACCGCAATACGCACGCGTGCAGTGTCGCACGGAGAAGGTCCCGGAGACGCGGGGGTTCGCAGACAAGGCGTTCGACACACGGCCCGCATGGACAGGGCGTCCCTCGTCGCCCTGCTGGCGGTCGGGATTCAGAGATACAATTAATTTATATAATTTGTGATAATCAACATCACGCCAGGCAAGGTAGGATGTCCAACGTACGTGGACATCCACGGACGCTGGACAGACTCCCATCCTGAGTAACTGAAACTGAGGTTAAAGCCTTGAAGAATAAGTTCCAGGACAGGGAGCTCATGGTTCAACCAGTCTCCCTAGTCCTGGTAGCGGTTCATTAGTTGAACCGCTAAGGTCTGTCAGTAACAACAGACCAGGGTCCCCTCAAGGAGGGCCCGAACCCTACCAATTATTGTATGGAAGATATTTGTCAACAGATATAAAATCTGTCTTAGGTGTGCTAACCACAGGGTTCGTGCGGTCGTTCCCTTGCGGGACGGCCATATCTGTCATAGGTGTCAACTCCCTGATGCCCAAGGATGTAGAACAATGTGGCGGGCTACCCGTCCCGTCGCCCATCACAATTAAATATTGCGAATAGCTGGGGGTTTTTACGGACTCGTGGTCTAGGGGTTATGACGTCGCCTTCACACGGCGGAGGTCACCGGTTCAAATCCGGTCGGGTCCACCATTTTTGACTTTTAGTGTATTCATGTGCCTGTCTGATGGCAACGCTTCCGATTCGGTCTTTTCGTAACGCTGACTGAATTCTCGATTCTTCACGAATCGCATCGCGTCAGTATAGATTAGCAACGATTCGCACGTTGTGTATCGATAAAAGAGGGGTACGATGAGAAAGGAGGCGGGGCCATCGGCCCCACCTTGTTCAGACCATGCGGTAAATCGCGAATCCGGACCAGATCTTGGGATAGAAGAACGTGGTCTTCTTGGGCATGCGCTTTCCTACCATCGACAGGTCCCAGATCGTCTTGAGGCTCGGTGGGTTGAAGACTATGGCGAGGTCGTGTTTCTTCGAGTCCATCGCGTCCATGACAGATTTAAGATCGGCATCGAACGAGATCTCCGCCTTTCCCTCGTCAGACTTGTAAACGCCCTTGAGGATGCGTTCCTGTGCGACGTAGGTGTCGAGCGAGGTCATGGGTTCCGAAGGATCGGTCTCGCAATCCGCAACGTAACAAGCGCCTGAGCGGAAGACCAGTCCCATCATGTGGTCCGGCAGGACGGACTCGAGCTCGGAACGGTCGACCTCCGTGAGGTTGAGCACCTTGGAGATTCCCTTGATGGCGTTCTTCTCCGAGATGTTGCCGCTGTCCACCAGGCGGTGGGTCGGACGGATCACCAGACCCTCGTCGTCTGCCGCCACGAGCGTGGCGAGGACGAACGATTTCTTCTCGTCGCCGGCGTTCTCGCGGGAGAAGTTCAGGGCGGTCTCGTAGCGGTGGTGGCCGTCGGCGATGAGCATCTTCTGCTTGGACAGCTGTTCGGTGACCTGGGATGTTATCTCTGGGTCGCTGATCCTGGAGTAGCGGTGCTCGACCCCGTCCGAATCAACATATCTATACACGAGGTGCGACTCGTCCACGACCTTCCTGTTGAGTTCGGGCGTGAGCCCTTCGTAAATCCCGAAGATGGACTCCAGGTGCGCCTCCATGTCGCGCAGGAGGTTGAGACGGTCTGCTTTGACCTTGGAGAACGTCTCCTCGTGGGGGATGACGTTCCCGTCCTCGTAGGGCTCGGTTTTGAGTATCCCGACGATGCCTCTGCGCCTGTAGCTCTTGCCGTCGGAATCGAAGCATTGTTCGTAAAGGTAGAACGAGTCCCGGTCCTGTTTCAGGCTGCCGTCGGCGATCCACGCGTCCAGAAGTTTCCTGGACGAGGCGTAGCGTTTGTCCGCATCGGGCTTGAGCGTGAGGTTGGTTATGTTGTGGGGGTGGGACTGCAGATCTTTGAGCTGTTCCGGACCTATCACGTCGTACGGCGGGGAGATCCGGTCTCCGATGTGCTCTCCGGGAGCGATGTTCGGCCTGTAGCCGGGGAATGGCAGGAACGTGACCATGTGATATCGTGTGGAGGATTGGTTCCGCTTATATGAAATTCACGAGAAGAATCTGAAAGGCAAGTGAATGAAGAATGGAGCCGCCGATGGGAATCGAACCCACGACCTACGCCTTACCAAGGCGTCGCTATACCCCTTAGCCACGGCGGCTTGCTGTATTAGCGCGTAAAATAAGCTTATAGATAAAGGTTACTAGTACATCCCTCCAGTTGGTCGGAAATAATGATATTAATATGTCCAAAATATCCATAGGAACAGCGGAAAAACAGGTCCAGCGCCCGAACGGTCAGCGGTTGTGGACCTGGACGTCCAGTTTTCCGAGACCGTTGTTCTTTACGAATTCGGCCATGGACGCGGCCTTGTCCGCTATCAGCGGGTCGCACAGGATGACGGAATCGTTTCCTTCGAGGCAGTTCGCGAGGCAGTTGTCCGGAGCGTCGTACGTGAACGAAGCGTGGAAGCCCGTCCTGTTGCAAGCCATTCTCGCAGACATCCCGTAGATCCCCGTCTTGACGCCGGCGACCGATGCCCTCTCCAGAAGGTCGGCGGGAGAGTCGTCGCGGTTCACGCAGATGACATGCAGCGTGCCGAATTCCCGGTCCGGGCCCCCTACGAGTGTTGCGGTCAGCTGCGCGCGAGTCCTGGGGCATGGTTTCTCTGATATGCTCCCGGGTCCGGAGAGGGTCTTGTCGATCTTGAACACCGTCGGGAGCAGAAGTCCAGCATCCTGCACAGCCCCGTAGTCGGAGTAGAACGATACAGGGTCGCCGGAGTAGACGCACTTCGACGACGAGAGCACGTGGATCTCGTCCGCCCACGAGTATATCAGGTCCGAGTCGTGGGAGGACATGACCACCGTGACTCCGGAGGAGTGCAGCTGTTCGGTTATCTCCATGACCTCGCTGGCCATCTGAGGGTCCAGGCCCGCGGTTGGCTCGTCCAGGATGAGCACTTTCGGCCTCATCGCGAGAACGCCTGCCAGGGACACCCTCTTCCTCTGCCCGTACGAGAGCTTCATGATGGGCGACTCGCGGAAGCTTTCCATTCCGACCGCGAACAGCGCCTCGTCCACCCTCGCGTCGACCTCCTCTTTCGGAAGTTTGAGGTTCTCGGGACCGTAGGCGACGTCCTGCCCCACATACGGTTTGAATATCATGTCGTTCGGGTTCTGGAAGAGGATGGACACCTCCGAGCGCATGCGTATTATGCTCTTGTGCCTGTACGAGACCGGTTGCCCGTTGTACAGCACGGTCCCGGACGCAGGTTTGTACAAAGCGTTCAGCACGTTGAACAAAGTGGATTTCCCGGCTCCGTTCTGACCCAGCAGGCCCGTTTTCTTGTTGGGCGAAATCTTTATGGAGAGGCCGTCGAGAACTTGGGACGACTTCCTGCCGTATGCGTACGTCACGTCGTCCGCTTCGAGCACCGCGTCCTTCATTGCACCATCTCCAGGCTGACCTCGGCGCCCATGGCCCTCATCCTCTCGGCTTGGGCCTCCACCATGGTGCGGTAAACGGGGTCGACGATCAAGGCGCAGTCGTTCCCCATCAACGTCTGGGTGAAACAAGCGTCAATTGCGTCGTAGCGGTATTCCACCGGGGAGCCGCGCAGCGCATAGCGGACGTCGCACCCATAGACGCCCACGGGCATCCGCGGATGGGAGGCTTTGATGTCGTCGAACGCGGACGCAGCGTCCTCCTCGCTAGAAACGATGCATTTCAAGGTGCCAACGTCTCTCACCTTCCCGTATTTGGCCTCGAACTCGCAGCAGTTGCGCGGACAGGGACGTTCTTCGACGCCCTTCGCTATGGACATCCCGCGGTTCATATAGTATACGGAGGGGGTCTGAAGCCCGCACCTGTTTACTCCTTCCCTGTCTTCGAAGAAGCTGTCGAGGTCTCCTGAGAACTCCACGGCCCCATGCCTCATCACGATGGAGCTCTGGGCCCATCTGTATATCATGTCGATGTCGTGGGTCGATATCATGACGGTCACCCCGGAGAGATGGAGTTTCTCAGCCAGTTCCATGACCTCCATCGAGGCCTGTGGGTCCAGCCCCGCGGTAGGCTCGTCCATGATCATGATCTTGGGCCGCATCGCCAGGGCGCCCGCTATGGCCACCCTTTTCCTCTGGCCTCCGGAGAGCTGTTGCAACGGCCTGCCGGCATATTCCGTCATACGGACGTCCCTGAGCGCTTTGGCGACTCTCGCCTCCACCTCGGGCCTGTCCAATCCCAGGTTGAGTGGGCCGAAAGCCACGTCCTCCTCCACCAGGGAGCAGAATATCTGTTCGTCGGGGTTCTGCAGGACCACGGCGACCTCCGACCTGAGCGAACGAAGCCCCTCCTTCGTGTATTCGACGGGTTGGCCTTTGAACAGGACCTCTCCGGATTGGGGCTTGTATATCCCCGTCAGGGTGTAGAATAACGTGGTCTTGCCGGCGCCGTTGGCTCCGAGCACAGCAGTCCTCACGTTCTCGCCTACGGAGAGGCTGACGTTTTCGAGCACCGGCGGGAGACTCGGATTGTGAGTATATGTGACGTTTTCCAATCTGAACAGTTCCATGGGCTCACCATCCGAACACAGGAGCGAAGATTTCGGCCATGTTGATCCAATCCGAGGACCACATGCCGAAGATGTACAGCAGTGCGGCCGATCCGAGGGAGACTGCCACCCATGCCCAAGAAATCCCTTTGGGGGAGCGGAACACGGGGAACACCCCCGTGTAGTTCCTGCAGGCCAGAGCGGCTTCCGATTTCTCAGCGAGTTCCATCGAGAATATGAACGTCCCGGCCATCGCGCCGCCATACGATTTCATGGCGGTCAGCGATCCGT
>JAFVET010000115.1 GCA_017475875.1 Candidatus Methanomethylophilaceae archaeon | reverse complement strand
GCTCATCAGCATGTTGATCAGAACGAGGATTCCAATGAATCCGAGGATTCCAGCGATACAGAGTCCGATTGTTAACCAGCCTTTCATGGGATATTCTCCTGATGATTGGTTATTGGTGATTTGATTTAAAACATTACTACGAAAAGAAATGAAAATCGATGCTGTTTTGTTCATTCCAATTGGTCAAAAAAAACTGGCCTCTAAGTTGAAAAAGTGGTCCGTCTATTGAGATGTTACCACACAAACACAACGAACGGGCCAGTTCGTTCACTTACCTCAAACCTAATTAATCTACCGCTGGTCTGTGCGAGCGTTTGTGTGGTCTCTGAAAGGGAGACTGATCACATGTTAGCGATAGGAATGGACGTCCATTCTTCCAAGACGACGGCTTACGCCGTCCCTTTGGAAGAATCGGACCTGGAAATGCTCGCAGTCGCAGAAGACTTCAATAGAAGCTTCAAGAATTTCTACAGCGACCGTCCCGGTTACGCCAAGGTGGCCCTGTTCTTGAATGGGATAGAACATTGCATCCTGATCGAGAACTCCACCAAATCGCATGAGGTCTTCTGGATGATGACCGACCTCGACCTGACGGTCGTGGTCGCCCATGCCACGGACCTCTTCAGGATAACCAAATCGGTGAAGAAGACCGACCAGCACGATTGCTACGAGCTCGCACATTACATGAGAAGGCGTCTGCTCGGAGAGTTCGAATTCTCCGATTGCCTGATAGTCGACAGGAAATGGATGGACAGGAGACAGCTCTGCAGGATCTACGCCTGGGAGTCCGAGATGCTCTCGGACACCAGACGTCAGATCAAATCCTACATGCTCCTGCGCGGGATCAAGATAGAGAACATGTCCAGGGACATAACCTCGGTCGCCAACCTCAGGACGCTTGACCTGATAGCGGACGATACCTTGAGCCTGCTGATCACCCGTGCGCGTGACTTCAAAGATAGGATCCACGCGTGCGAGAAGGCCATCAGGAAGGAGTTCGCCGACGACGAGATGTTCAGGCTGCTCTCCACTGTACCCGGATTCGGACTGATAACGACGGCATACGTCGTGTCGATGATCGTCGATATCGACAGATTCCGTAACGACAAGGCCTTTGCAGCCTATTTCGGAATCGTGCCTGCACAAAGAGAGTCGGCCAACTCCGCGCCCCGCTGCTCCATCACCAGAAGAGGTGATGAGACCGCCAGGAAGATGCTTCTCCAGAGCACGTTCGTCCACATCAAGACAGACGAGGACAGGCTTTCCCCAGTGTCGCAGATGTACGACCGGCTCATGAACCGCGGTTTCCCTCATAAGAAGGCGCTGACTGCGGCAGGGAACAAGATGTCGAAGATGGTCTTCAGGATACTGAAGTCCCGGGAGCCGTACAAATTCTGAGGATGCGATAGGATGGTCCAAATGCGCACCGTCCGGACCTTAGAGACAGAGACTCTTTTTGTCGGATGGATTCGCCCCATACCTTCGTACAAAAAACTTGTCCAAAGGTCCGTTCGCGAGATCGGAGCCAGAAGGCCGCCGGTTCTGACCGGCGCCGGAGATAAATTGGTCCGCGGATGAAAATCATCCTCACAAACGGCCGATACAGCATCGGTTTTCTATCATACCCCAGCGAACGCTCTAGGTCTGCACTCAATTTAAAATATCGAAAATGTCCTTTTCCAGACAAGGACCACTTTTTCAACTTAAGATAAATGACCGGCCCGAAGGCCGGTAAGAAGTTCATTCCTCGGCAGCGGCTTCTTCCGTTGCGGGTTCCTCTTCGGCGGCCTCTTCGACAGGCTCGGCCTCGGGGATGATGGATTCGGGAGTTCCCTCTCCGAACGCAAGGACCTCGGACTTGCGGAGCTCGACCCTCTTGATGGGGATGACGACGTGGCAGGCCCTGGCCAGGTTCTTGGCGGCGTCACCGGAGACGATGTCCTTGACCATCTCGGACAGGGTCTTCTCTTTGGCGGTGGCGACGAGGGTTTCCTCGATGATCCTCCTCATGGCGTCTTCCTGGGAGGATTGGATACGCCTCTCGGCGATGGACATGGTTTTGATCCTGTAGGTGAACCCGTCCTTGGTGACGACGTCGACGACGTGGTCGGTCTTGGTCTTTCTGCGGCGGGTGAGCCTCCTGACGTAGTCGCTGGTGAGTTCGTGGCCGATGAAGACGGTCTTGGCATCGGTGCCCTCGATCTCGTTGACCTTGAACTTCAGCTTGATGTGCATCTTGGAGAAATCCCCGGTGAGGTCCTGGACGGTTACCTCGACGGTACGTCCGATGACGTACTCGGGGTCCGCGGCGGGGGTCTCTCCGATCTCGGCCTCGTTGAACATGCGGGGGGCGTGGATCTTGTACCACTCTTTTGCCTTCCACTTGTCCTTCACTTTACGGCCTGCGTTGGCCTTGCTCCTTTTTGCTGGTGCCATTTATGACAACTCCTATGATTCGGACCATTTTTTAGTTGTATATAAAGATTGAGTGGGACGAAGAACAGGTGACCATGCTGATTTCTGACTATAGCCAGCATATCAAAATTATCCTAAAAAGGATATTATTATCCTAATTAGTTTGGTACCGCATATATTTAAAATTCACTCTACAAAACTTAATGTAAACTCGCCACAATTGGATACATTGTGGTGTAATCTCGAAGTAAGTGAACAAAGAAAAACGGTGATGGGGACAGGCCCCATCGCTGATTAGGGTTTCAAAGGGTGACAGGGGTGATGTGCGCAGAGAGTGCGAGATCTTCCGCGGTCATACCCATGGAAAGTCCGATGAGCTGGGAGAGGTGGAGGACGGGGATGTTGTATCCGAGCTCCTTCTGGACTCCGTCGAACTGGAGGTGGCAGAACGGACAGACATCGATGATGTACTGGGCTCCGGACTCCTTCATGTTCTCGAGGTTGGTCTCGGTGAACTTCTTGGCGACGTCTCCGAAGGCGGCCTTGAGACCTCCTCCGGCACCGCAGCACAGGACCTTCTGCTTCCTCGGCATGCTCTTGGCACCGGTGGCCTCGATGAGCTCGTCGAGGATGGACGGGTCTTCGGGGTCGTCGATGTTCTTGATGTTGCTGGGCTTGAGGAAGTGGCATCCGTAGAAGGCGGCGACCTGGTAGGACAGGGGGTTGGTGACCTTCTCCTTGATCTTCTCGACTCCGACCTCCCTGTGGAGGACCTCTGCGAAGTGGTGGACCTTGGTGGTGCCGTTGTAGTGCATGCCGATCTCGGCGAGGATCTTGTTGACCTCCTCGAGGAGTTCGGGCTCGTGGGCCAGCTCGTAGGCGGCGTCGAAGAGGGATCCGTAGCAACCGTTGCAGATTGTGACGATCTCGAGACCCTCCTTCTCGGCGAGCGCGAGGTTCCTCGCGGCGGCGGCGAGCCAGGTCTTCTTGTTGAACGCCCTGATGACTCCGGGGGCGGGGCAGCAGCTCGCGTCCTTGAGGTCGACGAGTTCGACACCGAGGGCTTTGCAGACCTCTCTGGTGGACTTCTCGATTCCGGGGTATCTGAGGGGTGCGATGCAACCGAGGAAGAATGCGTATTTTGCCATCTGAATCACTCCTGAACGATCTTGTCGAAGCCGGTGAGGGCCAGGATCTTGCTGACGTCGGCCATTGCCTTCTCGTTGGCGAGGACGGTGGGCGGTACCTCTGCGAGTCCGATCTGTCCCCTGAGGGCGGTGATCTTGTCGTCCACCTTGACGGTGTGTCCGATCTTGGCGAAGTTCTTGGCGGTTCCCTTGTGCTGGGGCCTCATGTGACCTTCGGCGACGGAGATGTTCCTGAGCGCGACCACGATATCGACGATGGGGACCTGCCTGGGGCACCTCTCGACGCAGGTGTAGCAGGTGCTGCACTCCCAGAGTTCGTCGCTGGCGATGATCTCGTCCTTGAGTCCGAGCTGGGCCATCCTCATGAGCTTTCTGACTCTGTAGGAGGTGCGCCTTCCAGAGGGGCAACCCGCGGTACAGGTTCCGCACTGGAAGCACATCTTGACCATTTCGCCGCCGGCAGCCGCGATCTCTTTCGCAAATTCAGGGTTGGGCGTTACCATAGTATCGGACCATGCTACGATTGCATCAATATTTAATAGAAACGTTTAGGCGAGACTAATATTACCGTTTAAGGTAATAGTATTTTCATTACCTAAGGAGTCCCCTGGAACGGATGGCTTTCAGGACCTTCAGGATGCTGGTGTTCTCCTCACGGTATATCGCGGTGACCGCGTGCCTCAGGATCTTCGGGTCCACGGCGCTGTTGAGGCGCAGGTTCTTCCTGGTCAGCATCAGCTCGTCTATGAAGAAGCTCTTGTTGGATCCGAGCATCTCAGGCAGCGAGTACGTCTCGGCGTCGATGGTGTACTTGCGGTCCTCGGAGTCCAGGAACATGAACGCGACCCTCTGCGCGCCGTATTTGTAGCGGATGAAGGAGTCGCCGTTGTCGACCAGGACCATCCCCATGTATCCGATTTCGTTCATCTCGAACTCGTCCGCGTCGAAGAGGAACAGCGGGTCGTCGATGATCGCCATGTCGGCGCGGTTCTCGCGCATCAGACGGATGTTGTATGCGTCGTCGGAGATGATGAGGTGGGCGTCCGGAATCCTCACGGCCGATATCACGGACATCATGAGGTCCTCGGTGACCGGGCTGCAGCAGACCGTGAACCCGCGCTTGCGGTAGGTGCGGTGGTTCATTGAGACGAACAGGTCGAGAATCTCCCTCCCTTCCACCGTCAGGACGGAGCCGGTAGGGGTCGAGCTGAGGACGGGGGCCCCCGCCGCCTCCTCTATTTGTGATATATATCTATAGAGGACGGGAGGGGATATCCCCAGTTTCTTCGCGGCACGGTTCTGGCTCCCCGTCTCGCTCACGGCCTGCAGGCACTCGAGCTGACGGTTGGTGACTTGCTTGCCGTTGATTATCTGGTAGGTGCCCACTTCGATGTCGAGAGCCATCCCGATCACCTGCGGTCGCGGACGTCTCAGTTGGAAGCCTGCATGAGACGGTTTATGACGAACTTCTTGTCCATCGACGCGAGGAAGCTTCCGAGTCTGGGTCCGGCGCTCTTCCCTATGAAGATCTTGTACAGGGCCTTGTACCCGGCCTTGGATCCGATGGGCATCGACTTCGCGGTCCCGGACACGATCTCGTTGATGACGTCCGTCTCCCAGTTGCAGTCGTTCATCCTGTTGACGAGCTCCTTGAAGAACACCTTCTCCATGGTATCGATCTGGATCATCTCGGGGAGGGAAGGCATTATCGAGAACTTGACCTGGTCAGGTGCGAATCCGTTCAGCCAGTACCTTACGCAGTCGACCCTGCGCCTCAGACGGTCCATGTCCTCGGGCGTAGCCTCGGAGAGGTCGACCGTCCTCTTCAGCACCTCGATGACACCGTCGAAGTCGGGGGCCATCTGCACCACGTTGACCAGGTGCCTGTAGGGAATCTGCAGGGGGAGCTTCGAGGGGACGTGGTTGTGCTGGGCGATCTCGTAGGCGCGGATCGTGTTCTCCTCTGCCTCGGTCCAATCCTTGTTGAAGAACTTGACCTCCATCCTGTCGTACTCGTCGGCCATGTCCAACGTCCCCAGGCCGGAGTCGTAGTCGATGGTGCGCGACGGAAGCACCCTCAGGAACAGGTAGTTGAGCACCTCGGGAGGCGTCATGTTGATGGCGTCCAGGCCGGTGACGGGGCATCCGAGCGACTTGTGCATCTGCCCCACGCCCTTCAGCTGTACGAACTCGTACGGGATCGGATACGGTGCGACACCGCCGTAGATCTCGGACACTATGCGCTTTCCGGAGTCGTAGGACCCACCGGCAGCGGCGTGGTCCTTGCCGAAAGGCTCCGCGGAGGTGCCGAATATCTTCCACTTGGCTGGCCATTCGAGCCTCCAGGTGAGTTTCCCCTCTCCGCTGCTGATGTCGTTCCTTCCGCAGTGTCCGCAGCTGCACTCGTACCAGATGTACGGGAACTCGAACGTGTCGAACTTGGGGGTGGCGAAGCGTCCGCACTTCTCGCAGACCGGGTTGTACGGGGCGTAGTTGGGGTTGGCCTCCTTGCCGGTGACCTCGTGGAGGATCTGGATGACCTGTTCCCTCTTGTCGAGGGCGGTGCGGATGCAGTCCGTGAAGCGACCCTGGGCGTAGAGCTCGTGGGTCCAGATGATCTCGCAGTGCACACCGAGGGAATCGACGGCGTCGAGGAAGGGCTGCACGAAGTGGTGGGCATAGTTCCTGTGCTTGCCGCAGGGGCAGGGGATCCTGGAGATCGGCATGCCAACGTACTGCTCGTAGGACGGCGGGAGGAAGTCGTACCTTCTCCTGAGCGGGTCGAACGAATCGATGAGATAGATGAGCCTGACCTCTTTACCGCGGGCCTCGACCGCGCTGCGCACGGATTCACCCGTGATGGCCTCCCTCAGGCTGCCGACGTGGATGATCCCAGTCGGACTGATGCCGGTGGCAATCAGCGGCTTCTCGCAGTTCTCAGCAATCTCGTTAGCGATTACGTCCGCCCAATGCATGATATCGGGGTCTGCATCCCCGTTTTATAAAAGAGTCTTTCGGTTGAAACCGTGGGAAACACCACAATCTGGCCAGCTTCCGCCATTGTTCCCGGCCAGGGTGCATCTGTCGACTTCGTGGGAAGGACGCTGGGGACCGCAGGGTCCGGACCGGCTGCCCCACCTGCGTATGCGATCTTTCAATCACCGGTCAGAACAGTTTCATCATGTAGACCATGGCGGCCGCCCGCTGCTCCTCGTCCCCGATCTTCTCTATCCAGGACATGCAGAAAACCTTCACCTCGTCGGACGGTCCCGCATCATCGTCGCCGGAGAACGACGGGCAGTACGTATCCCCGTACTGGAAGCTGTCGATTATCTGCTCCCATAGGCTCGAATGGAACGCGAACCTCTCGTTGCTGTAAAGTGCCGAGAGCATCTTTTCGGCCGTGTCGAGGTGGTCGTTTTTGATCAGGTAACTCAGAACGTATTCCGCGCCGGAGTATTCGTCGACGGGGGACTTCGCGAAGAGGACGTCCATGAGGAAGTCGTTGTCGGCGAACTTCTCGGCCACCTGTCCGAAGCTTTCCATCTTGAGAAGGTCGTTCTCCAACTCGGTCACCAGGAAGTATCCCACGCTGTCGTATTCGAATTCGTCGTCGACGGCGTCTTCCCTTATCGCGGACTCGTTTTCCCTTATGGTCTGTTCCCAGACTTCGAGCCCCGATTCCGGGTTGACCTCCATCAGCTGCGTGATGGCGGACTGCAGGGCGCTTTTGTTCTTAGCGACGTTTTTCGACAGAATCGCGTAGTTCTTCAGCAAGATTTCTTCCTTGTCCATGACAGCCACAATATTCGAATCATGAAAGTATCCTAAATACTTGCGTCAGGGATACGACGTCTTCAGCAGAACCGATATCGTCCATGTGTTCCAAACGTCTGACCATCCGGGGCATCGCCTTCCCGCGGGGTTTGTCCTATCGAAGCGATCACGACCAGGTATCCGTCTGTTGTTCTTCGTTGTCAATCCGTCTTTGATTAGGCATGCTGGGATGTCCATGGTCGTTGGGACCTAATCCGAAGTTCGGTCGAATTCACGACATGTTTTAATACTACTCCTTGGTTCGAGTCTTCATGGCAAAGAAACACGACACGGGATTTCAATCCTCTGCCGGTCTGATGAGGTACTTCGATACCGAGGATGACAAGGGTCTCAAGATCAGCCCCAAGCTCGTAATCGGCTTCGCAATCGTCCTCACCGTCGTCGTCCTCGTGGCCAACGCGTTCTTCCCCCTTTGAACGAGGCTACTTTTCATCAATGACAGCTGAGGCTATGCGCTTTTAGCATAGCTTCGGCGTTGTTTCTTCCGTTCTTTCCGATTTCTTCCGGGATTCCGTTTATATGGAAGTTCGACTTAGCTCGTTCCCGATATCATGAAAGTGCTTTTGGTAAACGGTAGCCCGCACAAGACGGGGTGCACGTACACCGCGCTCAACGAGATAGCGAAGGTCTTGGAGGAGGAGGGCATCGAATCCGAGATCCTCTGGCTGGGGAAGGATCCCGTGCCAGATTGTACCGCATGTCTCTCCTGCAGGCGCAGGGGCGTATGCGTGTACAACGACAGTGTGAACGACATTGGTGCGAGGATCGACGAGTTCGACGGATTCGTATTCGGATCCCCGGTCTATTACTCCGGACCGACCGGAGCCATCTGCTCCTGGATGGACAGGTTCTTCTACACCTACTCCTCCAAACTCGCCCGGAAGCCCGTCGCCTCGGTCGTCTCCGCGAGGAGGTCCGGGACCACGGCGACATTCGAGCGTCTGAACCAGTACTACCTCATGTGCAACATGGTCGTCGTGGGGTCCCAGTACTGGAACAACGTCCACGGGAGCAAGCCCGAGGACGTTGAGAAGGACGAGGAGGGCCTCCAGACCATGAGGACCCTCGGACGCAACCTGGCCTACGTCATAAAATGCATGGGTACGGCCCAGGAAGTCACGGCTCCCAGGGTGGAAGAGCACCTCTGGACGAATTTCATTAGATGAAAACGAAGGCAGGGGTTTTTCCCCTGCCAATTTGTTATTGGGGTTTCGACCTCAGATGAGGTCCTCGTCGAGGATCTTGTATTCCTCTGCGTACTTCTTCCTGAACAGTTTCGACAGGATGGGCGGAGCGATTATAGTAGTGGCCACGGACATCAGGACCACCACGGCATAGAGCTCTTCGCTCATGGCGGTGCTCGCGAGGCCGATCGAGGCTATGATTATTCCCACTTCTCCCCTGGGCATCATTCCGACACCGATGATGTGCACCCCGCTCTTGTCTATGTTGCGGTCCACGAGCTTGGCTCCGTAACCGCACCCGATGAACTTGGTCACCAGGGCGAGGCAGATCACGACGACGGCGATGACCACGACGCTCATGTCCGTGAGGGACGAGATGTTGACCTGCAGACCCACGTTGATGAAGAAGAACGAGATCATGAACGAGGTGATCGATTCGATCTTCGGTTCGAGCTCCCATTCCCAGGCGTGTTCCGCGAACAGCATTCCGGCGAGGAACGCTCCGATGATGGCTGCGAGACCGATGAATTCCGCGAAGGCGGCCATCGCGAGACAGACGATCACCGCCAGGATCAGCTTGTTGGTCGATCCCGGGACCTTGCCGCTTGATTTGGCCTTGCTCTTGCGGTCCTCGAAGTAGTCGTATATCCGCGGCACCACGTACTTGCAGGCGAGGATGACCGCGAAGACGAACAGGACCGCCTGCAACGTGACGCTGGCCACTCCCACTATGGACACGGATCCCGAATCGACGATACCCTTGACGATGGCCAGGACGATCATTCCGAGGACGTCGTCGATGACGGCCGCCGCGATGATGATCCTCGCCTCGCGGGTGTCCATCAGGTACATGTCCTTGATGATGCGCGCGGTTATACCCACCGAGGTGGCGACCATCGCCGCCGCCAGGAAGAGGGCGTTGTTCATGTCTCCGCCGGTGGCGATGACTACCGCCATTCCCGCCACGAATGGAAGGATGACTCCGAGTATGGCCGCGACCAGTGCGGTCTTTCCCGAACCTAGAAGATCGGAGACCTTGGTCTCCAGACCGACCGTGAACAGCAGGAAGATGACACCCAGCTCCGAGAACGCGTAGACGACGGGATATATGTCGCTGCTTTCGACTATCTCCTCGCCAGGTTCCGGAAGTTCCAGGCCGAGGAAGCCCATGAGCGACCAGTCCCCGATGGCGATGTTGGCGATGACCACTCCGATGATTATCTCTCCGATCAGACCGGGCAGTCCGAAATGACTCACTAGCTTTGCTCCCAGGCGTGCCAGCAGGAAGAGCACGGTCATGGTAACAAGCAGTTGGAGTAGGAATTCCATGATGCTTAATCCTCTTACAATATAAATGACTGATGATAGGTTAACAGCGACACAAGATATGTCGTCCGAAACCGTTTCCGTAGGGAGCGGTTGCAGTATGTGCTTTTAGAAAAAAGGGAGGGCGGTTGGCCCACCCTGGGACGAGTGTGAAATCGTTTAGAATGCGAACCTCAGGAGAGGGGCGCATGTCCCGCATGTGCCGAATCCGAACACTATCCTGCCGACCGCGACCGGTTCGATGTGGGTCTCCACGGGTGTGAAGATCGACATGTCCTCGTCCGGGAACTGGGGATAGTCCGTCTCTCCGAACGGCTCCGTCTGGTCCTTGAGGGACGGGATGCACATCCACATCAGGTCCCTCACGGGATCTTCGATCGCTATGGGTTCAGGCTTCGGTTTCTTTGCCGCCGGTCCGAGCCTCAACCGAGGCTCCTGACGGGTGGGCTTCGCCAAGTACTTCTGCAACGGGTTGCTCTTTACGTTTCCGTAATTCAGTGTAAAGGGTTATCACCGTTCGTGTCATTGACCATCGTGATCTTTCCGAACTTGTCTATCTTCATCTTGGGAGGGTTCATTTTGCCGAAGTTGTACGGGCTGTCCTTGACGGTGGAACCGGATGGGGCCATTCCGTCACCGGACGTCTCCACGGAACCGGACTCGACCCTCGTTCCCTTTGGGATAGTCTCCACTGAAGCCTTGTTCTGGAGAGGCTCGATGTTG
>JAFVET010000114.1 GCA_017475875.1 Candidatus Methanomethylophilaceae archaeon | reverse complement strand
GAGACCGATTCCCCGCACACGGGCCCCGGTTTCACGTCGCTGTCTGGTTTTTATGGGAGGATTGCCGTGTTCCTCTCCATGGAACCGGATGACCTGCAGGAACTCACGGCATCGAATCTCAAAAGGATCCTGAGGTGCTGAAATGTCGCAAATGACCGACCGCACCGCGCTCATCGTAGGGGAAGAGGGCATCGAGAGACTGTCACGTGCGAGAGTGGTTCTATGCGGATGCGGAGCCGTGGGCTGATACGCTCTCGAAGGGCTGGTGAGGGCCGGCATCGGACACATCACCGTCATCGATGCGGACGTGTTCTCCGAAAGCAACCTCAACAGGCAGATCCTGGCGACCAGAGACACCATCGGTCGTCCCAAGGCGGAGGTGGCCTGCGAACGCGCCCTTTCCATCAACCCCTATATCGACATCGAAGGCTCGAGGATGCTGGTGTCACAGGACACCGTGGCGGAGATAGTGGGCCTCGGTCCCGACGTGATGGTCGACGCCATCGACACCATGGGAATGAAGGGGCTCCTCCTCAGGGAGGTCTGTTCGGTCGGTACGAGGACGTTCTCGTCGATGGGCGCCGCCCTCCACCTGGATCCGTCTGCGGTCAGGGTAGGGAAACTGTCGGAGACCAGCGTCTGCCCGGTGGCCGCACGCATGAGAAAGGAACTCCGCGGATGCGACACTTCCAACCTCACCTGCGTCTATTCACTGGAGAAACCCGTCAAGGTCCCGTGGGAACGCGACGACAAGGGCAAGAGCGTGCTGGGGTCGATGCCCACGATACCAGCGATATTCGGGATGACGCTGGCGAACGAGGCCATCAGGCATGTACTCGGGATCCGACGTCAGACCTTCCTGGCCTTGTAGACGGCCCAGTCCCCCTGACGGTACACCCTTCCATCGAGACCGACTTCCGACATCTTCCGCAGCAACACCTCGTCATCGATGATGCGGGTACCGTATTCCTCGCTCGAACGTTGGACCTCGGCACGGTTGGAGTCCGAGATCGCCATCTCGTTGGACACCATTAAGAGCCCTCCCTCGGACAGGATCCTGGAGATCTCCTTCAGAGCCGCGTCCAGGTCCGGCCAGAAGAAATACGTCTCGTTGGCGGTCACCACATCGACGGTACCGTCCCCGAAAGGCATGGATTCGACGGACGACCTGTGGAGCTCGAGGGATCCTTCGGAGACCATGTCGGCGCACATTTCCCTGGTTTTCCCCAGACACGTATCCGAGATGTCCACCCCGTGGTACATCGCGTAAGGGTACTTGGAATACATCTTCAGAAGGAACCCGCCTCCGCCGCATCCGACGTCGACGATGCAACCGTCCACGCTCGACGGCATCTTCGATAGCACGAACTCCCACAGCGGGACGTGGTGGTCGTTCATGTGTTCGAGCACCTTCAGGCCGTCCTCTCCCTCGGGACACCTGAACTGGTTCGTCGGCGGTTCCTGGTTCATGGACGTACCAACCAAAGACGGATACAAAAGGTTGACCTTCGCCAAACCGCGTCACGACTTTATGTGCAACCCCTTCAGGTCCATCCCCATCGCCTTGAACACGGCCAGGAACACCGCGAACAGGACGGTGGCCAGGGATATGAGCACACCGATTGCGAAGGCGAAATTGGGCCATGGCAGCGTCGAGATGACCATCCCGACGCACCCGATCAGGAAGAACATGAAGTTGATGATCCCGGATATCGCCCCGTTGTCCCCCTCGTGACTGGCCATGAGCATGCCCATTCCCCAGGGACGCACCGTCATGGCCGCCATCATGCAAATGGAGAACGCCACCATGAACGCCTGCCAGGAGGTCTGACCTACCGCGAACATCAGGACGGCCGACACCGCACCTATGGCCGGGAATATGAGTATCTTCCTGGAGTTCACCATGCCTTTGGTCAGGCGGTTGATCACCAACATCGCCACAGTCCCCACCACCAGCGTCGCACCAAGGAGGATGGAGTACATCCCCTGCGAGACGCCGAACATGTCCTCATAGATGTACGATGACACCGAAAGGTATCCCATGAACGGAAGGTTGAACAGAGCAAGGGTGACCGTCATTATGAGGAAACCACGGTCTCTGACCAGCGACTTCAAACCGCCCAGCACCTGCGACATCCCTCCCGAGGACCTCTCCCCCTCGGGAATGGTCTCCGTCATCAGCATCCCCATGACCAGCGCCAAGGCGGCTATGGCCGCGGGTGCGAAGAAGGTCGCCCTCCACCCCCACACGGAGATGATCGCAGAGCCGATGATCGGCGACAGGATCGGACCCAAGACCCCGATGACCGCGTTCACGTTCAGGACCCTGATGCGTTCAGGTCCGTCGAACAGGTCCTTCACCAGAGCGACCGATATGGTGATCGCGGCACCGGAACCTATGGCCTGGAGGATCCTGAGGATTATGAAGGAATAGACGTCGTTCACGAGACCGCATGCGATCGTGGTCACGATGTACTCCACCAGGAAGACGGCAAGAGGGCGCTTGCGGCCGTAACGGTCAATGGTCGGTCCGAATGCGAGGCTCGAACAAGCCATGCCGAGCATGAACCCGTACATCGAGACGTTGAACGTCGACGGGTCCGTTCCCAACTCGGCGACGACCTGCGGCATGGCCGGAAGGAACATGTCTGTGGAGATGGGGCCGAATGCGCCCAGGAGCAGGATGAGCGTCATCATGCCCCCTTTGCCCCACACCCTCTGTCCAGCCATGGCCGCCATCGTGATCCCTCGAGCGACCACTGGAATCATATAAAAACGTGGTCCCCTAGGGGGAAAGGATCCTCGGCCTTCGGAGCATCCTGAGGAATATGGCATGAACGCTTCACCGGGATGGCCAAGAACTCTGTGTCAATCGAACGCGCCTTCGACGTCCCCGTGGATGCTGTCCACCACTTGGACGCCGTCGAACTTGACCTCGTTGCTGGACGGTTGTTTCAGTTTCGTTCCGTTTGAAACCGCGGCCTGCAACGATGCGTTCCTCTTCAGGTGGGCGATCATGTATCCCCTGTCCGCCTCTTCGAGCATGTCGAAATCGACGATCTCGTCACCGAGGGCGATCACGTGACGACCGGCCTCGCGCAGGTATCTGACGATGAGGGCCTTGCCGAACCGGGACATGTTGCGGCGTGCGTCGTTATCCGCGCCTATCACCATGTCGAACACGCCTGACTTGACTGCCGCGTACGTCCAGAGGTCCTCGCTTCCCGCAGTGACCACCACCTTGTAGGCATGGATCTGCGCGAGGTCGTTCAGGAGGGGGAGGTTGAACATGACCGCTTCGGCGGCCTCCCTCTTCTTTTGATCTAGACCGGGGAGATCGGTGTAATGACGGTACACCGCCCAGAACTGGAACGTCGTATAGCGGTCTCCACGGAAGACGTCGATGAGATCGACCAGCACGGGGACCTCCAGACTCCTGGTAAGATCGTAGTCGGCAAGGGTCTTGTCCCCGTCCGAGATGAGTATGACCGGTTCATCGGTCGCCCCCAGGATGCGGTCCGCGGCCAACCTCGAGACCTGTGGTGCGGTAAGGATCCGACCTTCGAAGAGACCTTTGAAGAACTCCAGGGACGGATCGAACTTCGGGTCGAAGATTATGAATTCCTTGCCGAGGGCCATACACGTCGACTGCAGTTCGGAGACCTCGGAGTCCCTCCATGCCAAAACGTCTTCGACTGACATAAGGGGGATGGGCGATTCCTTCCCGTATCCCGCGATACCGTTCAAGACGACCTCGGCAGGCAGGTCGATGTATACAAACACATCGTAGCAACGGGAGTCGTCTTTGGTGAACAGCTGGCTGAACCCGTTCTCGGATGGGATCGAGAAACAATCGTTCACCGCCACGTCGTGAGGCGATGTTTCTATGATGTCGATGAACCGTCTCCTGAGCTCCTGCCGTTCTTGGGGTGAGAGGTTGATGAATCCCCCTCCTGATTGTGCGTCGAGCCAATCCGATTCCTTGATGCGGTCAACGAAGTCCATCTGGGAGACGAGCGCATCCTTGCCTGCACACGGCAGACCGTATAGAACCATCCTCATTTCGTGATCACCTGGAATCTGAACGTCGACGTCCGGCAACTTTTTCCCGTGACCGACCCGGAGGTACCGAATCTGGTTATTAACAGGGCATGGATGTTCCGAACACGGTATGGGGAAGCAACTTGACGATATGATATAAAGATTGGTCAGATGGAATCATGTGGGGAGGGATGACATCCGATGAAAAGTCGAGGATTGATGTGAAGACACGTATTCTGCCCTACAGTCGACATGCCACCTCGCGCATGTGGTTCCGTCGGTTTCGAGATACCGGGATCCACCTTCGAACATATAACGACCGGTCGAATCTGAAAACAGAACACTCCGTATCTACCGTGTCAGATGCAGCAATTATGATTTCCCACTTGTGCGACGGACATGTGCGAGCAAGTCTTGTGAATCGTTCCAATAGTGCTGGAAGTGCATAGTTATCACATAAGGGCATGATATTATATGGGGTGGACGAATTCTAAAATCAGTTCACGTGACGATCCGAGCCTCCTGCAAGGCGGTCCTGACCCATAATGTGAACCGGTTAATGAGGCTGAGGATTACCCCAGCCAATTCCAGGACAAGGGAGACGATTTGGAAGTAGCGCTCCCTGTCCTGGGGCCTGATCACCAAGGTTTTCGCCTCCGATTCAGTTACTCAGGACATGACTCCACCTATCATCCAATCTTGCATGACGGTAACACAATATATCTAATTACACAGATTAATGGCCGAGTGTGGACTCCCCCGTGATGGAAAGTCATTACCCGAATTATTAACTTAAGTATTTCTGGCAATTAATTTCAAACATTCAAACAATTATCGCTAAACAGTATGAGACTAATGAACAGATATTTTTATAAAGTCCAAACTAATTGATAGACTTAGTTTGCGTGATGGTTCGACCCTCCCGGAGGAGGGTCCTGGTCCATCATGTGAACCAGTTAATGAGGCTGAGGATTACCCCAGCCAATTCCAGGACAAGGGAGACAATTTGGAAGGCGCGCTCCCTGTCCTGGGGCCTGATTACCAAGGTTTTCACCTCCTTTCAGTTACTCAGGACAGAGTTCCGTCCAACGTCCAAGGGATGTCCTCGTACGCTGGACATCCTTCTTGCCTGGCATCTCACAGTATATTGTTAAATTATATAAACATATATTATCTATTTTGGTACCTGCACCACAGCATTCAACGAGATAACGAATCGCTTCTGAACCGAAATCGAAAGGACGCACCCACAACCGTTAAATAAAAAACACAAGTAGCCAGCCCGCCGGCGGGAATGAATACCCTGTCCGGGAGGACTGACGATGATAAAGCAGATCCGCGCAAACTACGACGGTAAAACCGTCGAAAAAGAGATGCAGGAATCCTGGAAACAGGAAAACACCTATGAAAAGACGAAAGCGCTCCGCGAATCCGGAGAGAACTTCTACTTCGTCGACGGCCCGCCGTACACCACAGGGGCCATACACCTGGGAACCGCGTTCAACAAGACGATCAAAGACACCCTCATACGCTACTGGAGGATGAACGGATACAACGTCCGCGACGTACCCGGGTTCGACATGCACGGACTGCCAATCGAGGTTCAGGTGGAGAAGCTCCTCGGCATCCACTCGAAGAAAGAGATCGAGGAGATGGGCATAGACAAATTCGTCTCCGCCTGTCAGGAACACGCATTCAAACTGCACGCGAGCATGACCGACCAGTTCAAGATGCTAGGAGCATGGTTCGATTGGGAACACCCGTACCAGACCCTCAAGCCGGAGTACATCGAATCGGCCTGGTGGACCCTCAGCCGCGCCTACGACAGGGGTCTCCTCAACGCCAACAGCAGGGTGGTGACGTGGTGTCCCCGCTGCGAGACCGCTCTGGCCGAGGCCGAGATAGAATACTGGGACGAGACCGACCCGTCGGTCATGATAAGGTTCCCCCTGAGGAACGGCGACGGATCGCTGCTCATCTGGACCACCACGCCGTGGACCCTTCCATCCAACATGGCTGTCGCCGCTCACCCCGACTTCGAATACGCGAAAGTGAAACTCGTCGGGGAAGGAAAGGAGGAGGTCGTATACATCCTCAAATCACAGACCGAGACTGTCATGGCCAAGGGAGGATACACCTCGTACGAGATACTCGCGACCATGTCCGGCAAGGACATGGAAGGCATGGAGTACGTCCCCCCGTTCGACCTCGACGCCCTCGAGAAGAGCGAATGGACCTTCAAGGTCCTCAATGCGGATTACGTCGAAGAGGACAACACCGGTCTGGTGCACACGGCCCCCGGACACGGTCCGGACGACTTCGAGACCGGGAAGAGGTACGGCATCAAACCGTTCTGTCCCGTTGCGGAGACCGGCAGGTACACCGACGAGTTCCCGCCCCTCGCCGGAAAGAAGGTCAAGACGGTCAACGACGACATCCTCAACATGCTCAACGAGAAAGGCCTGGTCTACAACAAAGGGAAGATCAAGCACAGGTACGGACACTGCTGGAGGTGCAAATCCCCCATCATCTACAGGAACACGAGGCAATGGTTCGTCAACGTCCCCGAGGTCAAAGACCAGATGCTCTCCGAGATAGAACGCGTCAAATGGGTCCCCGACTGGGCCGGATCCACCAGGGAGAAGAACTGGGTGGAGAACGCCAAGGAGTGGTGCATCTCCCGTCAGAGGTACTGGGGGATACCCATGCCCGTTTGGGAATGTCCCGATTGCGGAGCCACCAAGGTGGTCGGACAGTACAAGGAGCTCGAGGAAGGCGACGGCTACACCGAGGGCATGAACCCCCACCGCCCCTGGATCGACAAGGTCACGTTCAAATGCGGATGCGAAGGCACCATGCGCAGGGTGCCCGACGTCCTCGACGTGTGGTTCGACTCGGGTGTCAGCGCATGGGCGCAGCTGGGATACCCTCACCAGAAAGAGGAGTTCGACAAATGGTGGCCCCCGAGGTTCATCGTCGAGGCGCACGACCAGACCCGCGGATGGTTCTACTCGCAGCTCGGGGCGGGCGTCATCTCCATGGACAAGGCCCCGTACGACGAGGTCATGATGCACGGATGGGTGCTCGACCCGAAGGGACAGAAGATGTCCAAATCGAAGGGAAACGTCATCGACCCGCTCGACCTCATCGAGCAGGTAGGAGCCGACTCAATGAGGTTCTACCTCCTCAAGAGCAACGCCCCTTGGGAGGACACCCCGTTCCAGAAAGAAGGCCCCAGGAACGCCAGGAAGGTCCTTAACACGTTCTGGAACGTGGTCAACTTCGCCGGGACGTACATGATCATCGACGGTTACGACCCGGAGGCGCACCCGATGTCCGAGATGTCCAGACACCTCCGCGACGAGGACAGATGGATGATCTCCCGTACCCAGAAGGTGATCGCCGAGGTTACCGACAAGATGGAGACGCGCGAGCTCCACAAGGTCGCGAGGGCACTCGAGGACTACATCATGGAGGACCTTTCCAGATGGTACGTCTGCCTCGTGAGGGACCGTTCGTGGACCGAGGATGCGGACAGGACCGACGACAAGAACGCGTCCTATTTCACTCTGCACTATGCCATTACGGCAACGGCCAAGCTGCTCGCCCCCGTGGCTCCCCACATAGCTGACGAGATCTACCGCTGCATGGGCGGGAAGATGCCTTCCGTGCACATGGAGGACTGGCCGGTCCCCGACAAGGCCCTGGTGGACGACGACATCGAGTACAGCATGTCGCTGGTCCAGGAGCTCAGCGACCTAGTGGCGTCAGAGAGGGCCAAGGTGGCCTCCAAGCTCAGGTGGCCCCTGCTGAGGATCCTCGTGCGCGGGAAGGACTCCAAAGTCACCGATGCCGTGAGGAGGTTCGACGGAGTGCTCGCCGGTCAGGCCAACACCAAGGAGATAGTATACCTCTCTCCGGAAGACGAGTTCTCGGGAGAGAACCTCGCCGTGTCCGAGTTCAGCGCAGGCTCACTGGGCATCGACTTCACGGTTACCCCGGAGATAGAGGCCGAGGCCCTCTCGAGGGAGGTCATCAGGAGGATACAGCAGATGAGGAAGGACATGAAGCTCAACGTGGAACAGTTCATCCTCTGCGACCTCATGTCCGACGAGGTCCACGACCCGATGTTGGCCAAATGGAAGGACCACATAGCCTCCGAAGTGAGGGCCAAGACCCTGAACATCACTGACAGCCCCGCAGGTACTGTCGTGAAGGAATGGGAGTTCGACGGGAAGACCGTCACCATCGGAATCTCGCCGGTGGAGTGAAACCGTTCGCCGGCCGCTGCCTATAAGGGCGGGGGCCGGCCCTTTTGACATTCAATCGTTTTCGGTCGGTCCGATACACAACCGGTTGAGACGCTCCGCATGAACTCAGCTCTTTGGATAGATTAGGACGTGTCCAAAAAAATGTCCCTCTCCTTCTCGGCCCCCTCGACTTTATCTTAAGTCGAAATAGTTGTCGCCGTACCGAAAAGCGTGGTTTTTGTTATATTCCAATTTCCAACAGGTGTACTTGCTGAGGGACGACAGCAGCCCTAGAAGGATCATAGCAAGGTGCAATTGACAACCGTTCGAACAATCACCTGTCCAACAAATCTTCCATCCTCTCTTCGGCCTCAAGATATACATCCCTCAAACGTTGCCTGTATTCTTCGGAAGCGTTCCAAAGGCCGTGTTCAATCGCGTCTTCCAATATGTCTATCATGCCCATGACCGCATATGGGTTGACCTGCTCCATCCACTCGAGGACGTTAGAATCAGCCAAGTATCTGTCGACGATACCCTCGTACATCCAATCCTCGGTTATATCCGATGTCGCACCCCATGCCAGAGTATACCCCGTTATGCGTTCAATCTCCCCCGCACCGCGATAACCATGCTCCATCAGACCCTTGACGAACTTCGGATTGAGGACCTTGCTGCGGAACACGAACCTGAGCTCTTCCTTGGCCGACCTCGTCTTCTGCAAGGAAGGGTCCGAATCATCTGCCATGTACGAACGGTAATCGTCCTTGTGCTCACCATAAGCGCGAACGTATGCGTTCATTCCCCCCAGGTACTGGTAGAAATCATCGCAGTCCAGGATATCGATCTCACGGTCGGCGGTGTTCTTGACAGTGACTTGCAACCTTCCGAAACGTCTTGCGAACTGGTTAACCAGCCGCTCACCGTAGTTCCCGCGGGAATATCCGTTGCAGACCCAATCTTTGTATGAGTCGGCGAGATCGTTCACGGTATTCCATGTACCGTTCTCGATGGGCATCCCGGCCCCTGTACCGTAGCTTCCCGGTGGTGCCCCGAAGATTCTCACGGAGTTACGGCGTCTCGCCTCGTCCACGCTTATGCCAGAGCTTATGTCCTCCGCTACATCTCTGCGGAGATTCTCCAAGAAAGCATTGTCTCTGTCCGACTCGTCCAATTCCGACACCATGCGTACCGCATCGTCCAGAAGGTCGATCAGTGACGGATAAACGTCCCTGAACAGACCGGTTATGCTTATGGTGACATCGGATCTAGGTCTCCCAAGCTCCCCCAGGGGGATGACCTCCAACCCCGTGACCTGTCCGCCTGCGGCTGACCACACAGGTCTCACCCCCATAAGCCACAGAACATAGGCTACGTCGTCTCCACCGGTCTTCATGGTGTCAGTGGCCCACAGCACCACCCCGACCTGACGCGGGTACGTCCCGTTCTCGTCGATATGCCGGGATATCATCTGATCAGCCATTCTTCTACCTACATCCCAAGCGGTCCGTGTCGGTACGGAATCAGGGTCGATACCGTAGAAGTTACGACCCGTTGGCAGTATATTCGCCCCACCCCGGGTAGGGGTGCCAGACGGACCAGGTTCTATGTATTTGCCTGATGTGCCGTCAATAAGATGATCTATTTCGCCTCTTGACGAGAGTATGTTCGGCACCAGGACTTCGCATATGTATCTGACCGTCTTTTCTAAATCGGGACTGACTCTCCCGTACTCCGAAGCCAGATACCTGATGGCCCTGTCATAGTCGTAACCGTCCTCCCGCATCCGCGACAGCAGCCCCATGACCGATCCGTCCACCCGTTCTAGGGTTTCGGAATTCAGTTCGCCGCCATCTCCCATGGAAGACGGCGATCCTTTCAATTGGGCCATGTCGCAACCGACGTTTTCGGCGAAGGCGTCCCTCAGTGACCTGATGTCTCCGTTGTCCAGCCTCATGACGGAATAGATAGTCTCGTCCATGTGACTCCCCGCTGGAATGCGTCCCAGAATGTGCATGTCCGCGCGGATGAGCGTGTCCTTGACGTCCTCTATGTATTCATGGAGGGGGACGACGTATGGCTCGAAAGCTTCCGGACCGACTCCTTCGGCTCCGATGTCCTTCAGGAGACTGTTCCTCTCGGCCGCCATATAGATGTTCTCGATTGCCGACTTCCTGTGCTGGGCGTCCATCTGAAGGCCGTATTTCAAAAGGTCCTGTATCTGGACGTTGACCTCGTCCAGTTCCTCGTAGGAGCCGGCGCGGGCCATCGAGTTTGGCATGTATCCGACTAGAACCGACTCGGCGCGCCTCTTGGCCTGTATCCCCTCGCCGGGATCGTCTATCACATACGGATATACGTTGGGCATCGCGTCCAGAACGAAATCGGGGTTGCATTTGTCTGACAGGCCGACGTTCTTCCCGGGAAGCCACTCCAGCGAACCGTGTGTGCCCATGTGGTAGACGATGTCGGCCTTGAAAACGTCCTTCAGCCACCTGTAGTAGGCCAGGTACTGGTGCTGCGTGAACATCGTCGGGTCGTGGAGGTCCTCCTTCCTCCTGGAAGCCCATCCCCTGCAGGGCTGGTAACCTATGAACACGTTCCCGTCCGTGAACCCGGGGATCACCAACTTCCCGCGGTTGACGCATATCTCCCCCGGAGGTTCGCCCCATTGCCTCCCGATCTGCTCGCGGTCCCATTGCGGGATCGACGCGAACGTCTTCCTGTAATCGTCGGAACCAACCAAATCGGCGGCCCGCTCCTCCACCGCATCCTCCGACAGGGGCTCCAAATCGTTTGTGACGCCGTCCAGGATCCATGAGACGAGCTCGCTTCCGTCGGCGGGAACACGGTCCAACGCGTATCCTTTGGTATCGAGAACCTTCATTATGTCGGCAATGCTCTCCAAGGTGTCCAGGCTGCCCGCGTAACCGATGTTGCTCAGTTCGGGGCGGTACTGCCACATGATTATCGCTATCCTCCTTTCGGAGGGAGTTTTGCGACCGAGCCGTCCCCACGAACCCGCCAGCCCGATGAGGTGGTCGATGCGCTCGGGGATCGGGACGACCTTCTTTCCACCTGGCGTGCGGACGGTGGCGGCCACGGGCACGCTGATTACGAACCCGTCCAATTCCTGGTAGACCACGTTTGCGCGGATGGATCCCTTGGACATTCCGACACGGTCCTTCTCGAAATCGAGGTAATCGCCCGGCAACGTCATCGCGTTGATGATCGGAACGTTCAGGTCGCGGGAATATCTCCCGTACCTTTCCGGATCGACGCGTCCCCCGTGGTAGATGTGGACGCGGGTGAAGGACACCAGGCAGTCGACCAGGGGCCTGCCGTCCTTCGTGAAATACTCGTGGATGGCCTCCGCCGTGTCCATGGAACCCTTCCCCATGAATTCCGAGAAAAACACGGGGTAAGCGTTCATACCGTGGTTCTCCACGGCTCTGATCACGGCGTCGATCGCCTCCATGTTGCCGTATGCGAGGGAACGGGCGGTGAAGAAGACGCCGACCGTGACCTTGTCCGGGTCGAGGGCGGCAACGAGCCCGTCCTTGTCGATGCCTAGGCGATCTGGGTGGTATACGCCGTGGTACGGCGGGACCACCGGAGCTTCCAAACTTCCGACGGACACGCCGGCGCGGCGGAGCATCCATCTGAAGCACATACCATCGTTTTCCGGACAGACATGGCCGGCGTACGAGACGAATTCGGTGTATTCGTCATCGCTTCCATCGAAGAGATACCGGGTGACGTCGTTAGTGTCCTGGCTGCCGGAATAGACGTAAACCTTCGCATCCGTCGATTCCAGGACCTTCCTGTAGCGGTCCCAGCTCTTGAAACGTTCCATCCCTATGAGACTGCGGACGTACACCATATCCGCATCCGAAGTAGCGTCGGCAAGATTGTGAAAGGCGAGGACGTCGTCGTCCACTTCGTCCCCGGAAACTCCGTGATAAGACAATCCGATGCCGAGCCCTTCGCATACGCGGCGGAAAAGCCTTCCGGTCATTTCGGGATCGGCTTCCCTGACGGAGACGAAGACCACCTTGATCACGTCGGACGATCCTGCAACCTTGTCGGAAAGGCGGGGCTCCATTTCGATCACTCAACTCGAAAACATGGGTAAGAAGTTTTGAAGAGGTTTGCATCACAGGCCTCACTGCATCTTGTAGACCATGTTGACGTTGAAGTCCGTGTTGCCGAGGGCGTTGTATTCGTTCCCCAGCTGCACGACGTCGTAGTCGATGCCGTCGTTCAGAACAGACAGGAAGAACATGGCGCCTATGAT
>JAFVET010000113.1 GCA_017475875.1 Candidatus Methanomethylophilaceae archaeon | reverse complement strand
GGACGCGCCCATCAGGCACTCCGTGCTGAACAGGTCCCAGTCGAGGTACAGCTTCTGCAAGAAGTACACGAAGAACCCTGCGAACAGCATCAGGATCACCGAACCGGCGTAATCCGGTTTCATATCGCTCGGTTCCCCGTTGGACAGGAACTTGAGCGACGGATACGTGACGACGGCCTGGAACGCGGCCATGGCCCAGAACGTCAGCTCCCAACCCATCCCGTCGATGATCGCCTTCCCCAGGAAGACCCCGACGAGCATCCCGAGACCGAACCCAAGCGACATTATCCCGTTCGCGATGTAGCGGTGCTTGCGGTCGGGGACGTCGTAGTAGATCTGGGCTATGCAGGTGATTATCACGATACCGGCCCCGAAGCCCTCGACTATCCTGAAAAGTATGAACATGGACATGTCCGTGCTCATGGCGCACGCTATGGAACCGATGATGAAAAGCAGCGAACCTATCAGATAGGGCCTCTTGCGACCCATGCTGTCGATGAGACCGGCGAACAGCCCCATCGAGGCGCACTCCCCTCCGACGAAGGCGGGGAACGTCCACGCGTACCCATTGGTGGGGAAGGAGTTCAGGTCGACCATCAGGTCGAGCGAGAGTATCTGTGTGAATGCCGCGGGGACGCATACCACGAACGTGCTGAACGACAGCAACCACAGTCCTGGCATCGCCTTCTTGATCTCGGGGTCCATGGGGAAACTACCGTTCGGGGATTTGCATGTCCCATTTATTAATTGGGTGAATTCCCAACGGTTGGTAATCAACCCGATGCTCCGCTCAGGGTTCGTCGGTTTGGCTTCTCGACCTGATCACGGACATGAGCATGCTGGTGACCGCGACCTTCCCGGAACGCGCCGACCTGCCCAACAGGGTCCTCAACCCCTCGTCGTCGATCATCCCCGTGGATATCAGTCCGGCGAGCTCCCCGGTGTCGCCCGACACGACCGCATGGTCCGCCCTTGGCATTATCCTCTGCGAAACGAACCTCCTGTAGCCGTCCCGGTTCTCGTCCGTCAGGAGCACGGGGTCGTTCAGCCTGGCCACCGCCGTCTCGAGCGTCAGTCCAAAGGCCGAGACCAGCATGAACCGGTCGAACTCCGGGAAACCCATGGGCGAACCGCCCTTGAAATCGAATGAGAACCCGTCGCCGCACTCCAACCTGCAGTCCGAAGTGGACGACACGCCGAATCCGGAGAAGGTGGCGACGTCCCCCTCGTACTCGATCTTCGAGATGCCTGTGGTCCCCTCCAGCGCGTCGGACTCCATCGCGACGACGGATGCGGGTATCCTCAGGACTCTGCCGTGCGTACCTTTCGAGCCGTTCAGGAACCTCGACCCGACTGCCACCACCGGCCTTCCATCGACGGTACGGGGCAGATCGATGGTCCTGTCCATGGTGGACACCGACGTCAGCCTTATGCCGCCGTCGCACGCCTCGTACTCCATCCTCAGTGTCATACCGACACCCCCATCGCCTTCTCCAGCTTCTTGTCGCGTCCTTCCGACAGCAGTTCCTCGTTGTATCCGTACAGCGGGCCGTCCGGTTTGGAGTACATCACCACCGAATAACACCCGAGCAGGCTGGAGAGCAGCGGGACCGGGCCGTGGCCTCCGGAGTTCCCTACGAACTCCATCGCGTTGGTGACATGGAAATCGAACGTCTCCAGGTGCGAGCGGCATTGCTGGACCACGTCCCTGACCGCCGATTCGACGTCCCCGCGGGTCCTGCCCACGTCGGCTAGCGCGTTGAGGCACATCGACGAGGCCCTGCTGAGATCCCCGCCGGTGGCGTCGGCGGATATGGTCTCCCTGATGCGCGACACCGATCCGTCCACGTCGTCCGTGTCTATGGAGGAAAGCATGTCGCGGACCTTCTCCAGCATCAGGCCCTCCTCTGCCTCGGAGTTCAACCTCCCCACTATGACCGACATCACGGCGAGCCTCTCCTCCGCGTCGGCGGAGGACATCGAGGACCCCGAGGCGTTGCCTTCGAGTATTGATCCGACGTCGTGCTCCTCGCCGTACTTCCGGTGGAAGTCCAGGTACCTCTTGAACTCCGCCGCTATGTCTGGGTCCCTTATGTACTGGGAGATCAGCCCGAGTTCCACGGTCAGACCGAGCCTGTCGTGCTCCTTCATCACCGTGGAAAGGTCCTCCCACGAACGTGGAGTGGCGAACCTGGGCCCTTCCGGCGTGTTCTCCATCGAAAGCAGGCTGCCCGGCTTCACGCTCAGGTAGTACCTGACCGCATCGTGTATCCCAGAGTTGGTGGCGTACCTTAGCCACACGTCCGCGTCGGGTTCGACCTCTATCAGCCTGACACGGTCCGAGGTGGCGACGTCGAACTCCCTTGCCGATGAGTTGTACTCGGGAGGGTTCCCTGCCGCGACCAGTACCCATCCGTCGGGGATCCTGTGGGGACCCAGCTTCTTGTTCTGGAGCAGGTCCAGCATCGCCGCCGAAAGCGTCTCGGACACGCAGTTGATCTCGTCGACGAACAGGATGCCCTCCCTCTTTCCGGACCTCTCCATCTCGTCGTACACCGATGCGACAATCTCGCTCATCGTGTACCTCGTCACGGCCGTCTCGACCCCGTCGAACAAGACCGTCTCGATCTTCGGCAGGCCGATCGCGGACTGACGGGTGTGGTGGGTCATGGCGTACCCGACGTAGCCGATGTCAAGCTCGGACGCGATCTGCGACATTATCGCCGTCTTCCCCAGACCCGGCGGACCCATTATCACCAGGGGCCTCTGCCTCTGGCGGGGTATCGTGTACCTCCCCGACCGGTCCCTGCTCAGATACGACGTCACCGCATCCCTTATGCTGTCCTTGGCTTCCTGTATGTTCAAGCGTCAACCTCCCTTTCCCTCAGATCCCTAGATTCTATGTCCAACCTCATGGCCCACGGCGGGACCTTGTGCTCCCTGTAGCGGTCGTCGCAGAAGACGAAGACCGTGTCGTAGGACGGCCTCTTGTCCGGATAGATGCCCATGCCGTCCGTGAAATACATCAGACCCTTCAGCGACCGGAGCTCGCCGCTGTCGAGCATCTCGTCTATGTAGCGGAATACGGGGCGAAAATCCGTGCCGGCCCCGCCTTCTAGTTCGAAACAGTTGACCAGTCTCCTCATGTCCGCCTCGGAGGAGACCACGTCGTCCCTCCTGACCATCTCGTCGCACTGTATCACGTGGATGCGGCCCCCGTCGCCGGCACCGGACTGGCGCATGGCCGCGAAGGCCTCCTCCAGGAATTTGACCACCGGGCCCTTCATGGTGGAACCCGAGGTGTCGATTGCTATGGCGAACTCGTCCAGCCTCGGACGGTCGGAAGACTCCTGGGAGTCCACGAGCGGGATGTTCCCGTACACCGAGAGCCCGTAGGAGTAGTATATCGGGTCGAACTCGTCAGGGTTCTCCTTGACAGACTCCCTGCGGGCCATGAACTTCCTCAGGAACGCGCGGTAGTCGTACCTCCGGCGGTTCCTGATCCTGAGCACGGACAGGAGGGCGTCGGAGCCGTCCCCGGTCTTCCTGGCGAAACCCTCGATCTCGGTCATGGCCTGCTGGGCCATCTCGGTCCACCTGGGGGAGTCCCCGGGGGCGCGGACGGAGGGGTCGTCCCTACGGAACAGGTTCTCGTAGGCCTCCCTCTTCCACTCCTGTATCGTCAGCAGATGGTCCTCCATGAGGTGGGGGACCGGGGAACCGGCCTGTTTGAACACCCTCTCGCAGGCGAACATGCGGTCCTCCCTGCCCGGGACGGAGGTGTGGGGGGAATCGAGTGTGTCAAGGACGTACTCGACGACCATGTCCTCGGCGATCGAAACGAAATACGGAACCTTCTCCCCGCAGTGGCCGAGGAGCAGATGAAGGGCGCAGTGGGCCACCTGCCTCGCCGGGAGGTTGCGGCACGACTTGTAGTCGGACACCAGCCTATCGGAATGGAAGGTCAGGACGCTCCCGTCACAGGACGGCCTCCCGTCCCCCGGCTCTATGCGGATGTCCAGGGAGAGTACAGCTGAAGTAAGAAAACGCAGATCCAGCAATAACATATCAACGGCAAGGGATGATATATCCAATGCAACCGAATCGACACCCTCGCCCATGAATGGTGGAACGGTGGCATAGGATTTATCTGTAATGTCTGAAAAATACAGTAAACGTCCATAGGCTCCACTCGTGGAGAACGACTTTGAGGTTCGATGCCCCGCAGAAGATGTGGGCCTGCGAATCGGGTACGGTGCAACCATCACGGATGCAAAGTTTTTGACCTACAGTCGTATCGTCCGCACGAGGTGGACATCCTGGTGCAGCTGATGAGGTCCGACAACCATGACGTGGAAGTGCTCATGGGGGACCCCAAAGCGGCCATTCGCGGCATGTTCGTGCCTTTCCTGATCGCTTTCGCCGTTGTAGAGGCCAACCAGTTCGTCGACACGTTCTGGATCTCCGGACTGGGAACCGGCCCGTCATCGGCCATTTCCACCGTGGTGCCGTTCTACGTACTCCTCATGAGCGCCGGGATGGGGATATCGGTCGGAGCCACGACCACCATCGCCTTCCGTCTTGGACGTAACGAGAGGGAGGAGGCGGGGAAGCTCGCCTCAAACTCCCTGCTCTTGGGAGCGATCCTGTCCGTCGTCGCATCCGTCATCCTGCTGCTCATGCTGGACCCGGCCATGGACCTCCTAGGTGTGGACAGCATACGCCGGGAATGTTGGGACTACATGCTGCCGATGATTCTGATGTCCACACCGATGATATGCCTCCTGATCATCGGGGGCACCCTGAGGGGCGAGGGTGCGACGAGGAAGTCGACCACCGTCCAGATGTGCGCGGCGGTGCTCAACATGATCCTCGACCCCGTCCTGATCTACGTCCTGGGGATGGGGATCATGGGTGCCGGACTGGCTACCGCCCTCTCCTCTCTGATATCCCTCGCCATAGGCCTTTCATGGTACTTCAGGGGCGAGACACTCCTTAGGATGGACAGG
>JAFVET010000112.1 GCA_017475875.1 Candidatus Methanomethylophilaceae archaeon | reverse complement strand
TCTATGGCTTTGACCACCGCTTCGATGTGTCTGCGGTGGCTGTTGCCGGCCACTTCGGGGGACGTGTCCACCTTGGATTCCCTCACGAGCCTGCAGCCGTCGCCGTCCGCGGAATATATGCGGAACATGGGTGCGTTGCCGAAACCGGAATCCACGGTCACGCCGTCAGAGGTGGCCACCGCCACGAGACCGTCGGCTTTTGCTTCGGTCCCTGGGATGTCGACGTTCGGTCCGCATCCGGATCCGCATCCCCCGAGGTGGACGAACTCCTGCGAGCGGTCCTCCCCGAGTTTACCTATCGCATCGGCCATGCACTGGCGGCAGTGCCTCATCATTTTGGCATCAAGGGAGCAGCGGTCCATGAGCTCCTTGCGTTCCTTCGGCGTGGGGGCGCGCATGCCCTCGAACCTGGTGCCTTCGACCGGTATCAGGGGGAGTATGTTCACGATGTACGCCCCGAGCGACTTGACGTGTCTGACAAGGTCCGGTATGTGGTCGGTGTTGACCCCGGGGATCATGACAATGTTGACCTTCACCACCATGCCGAGTCCGGAGCAGACACGGATACCCTCCTCCTGTCTACTAATCAGGATCGAGGCCGCCTCCTCTCCCTTCAGATTCTTTCCTTCCACCCTCACGTGGTCGTAGATGCGGGCGGCTATGGCGGGGTCCGACGCGTTCATCGTCACGGTGACGAACCTCACACCAAGGTCGTACAGCCGTTGCGCGTTCGACGGGAGTGCGAGTCCGTTGGTGGATACGCAGAGGGTGAGTTCCGGGAACTCCTTGGAAATCAGTTCCAGCGTCTCGAACGTGGCTTCGTTCGCCAGGGGGTCCCCCGGGCCGGCTATGCCGATGACGCTCAGTTCCGGTATCTGCGATTTCACATGCCTGATCTTCTCGACCGCCTCCTCGGGACTGAGGACCTCGCTGGTGACCCCTGGGCGGGATTCGTTGCTGCAGTCGAACTTCCGGTTGCAGTATCCGCATTGGATGTTGCAGGCCGGGGCTACCGGTATGTGCATCCTCGCAAAACTGTGGTGGGCCGCCTCGTTGAAGCACGGGTGCGTGGCGAGGGCCCGCTCTATCGCCGGATCGGTGGGCATAGGCCCGTAAAGGGCCGTCTGTAGTAATAATGGTTGGCCGGATTCACTCCTCGTCGGCGAACTTCTGGTTCTCGTTCAGCCTTATGAGGTTGTTGACGCCGGCCATGCTCCTGATGTCCACGACGCCTATCACGGCGATGATGCGGCTGTCCAGTTCGATCGGGGTGACGATGACCCTGGTACCCTTGTAAGGTCCGGACGGGGTTATCTTACGGATCGTGGTCCCCAGCTCGAGCACTTCCTCCAGAACGGGTCCGGTGTACGCGTTGTCGATGACCGCACCGTTCTCTATGCGGATACCAAGGTTGTCGCGGCTCTTGGCGCACACGGGCAGCCCTCCGACGAGGTCGTGGATGGCGAAGGCCAGTGAGATGAGCTCGTTGCCGGAGCTGCGCGGCGTCAGGATGTCCTTGAGCTCCCTGTTGATCTGCAGGCCGCCTATGATGGTCAGTCCGGCGATCACCGCCCCGATCTCCGCGGAGAGCTCGGTGGGTCCGGTCCCGATGATGACGACGTCGTCGTTCTTCAGCGTGAAAGTCGAACGGATCTTCCTGTCGACCTCCTGGTCCACGGGGAAGTCGGAACCGGGGAAGGACAGCTTGCCCCCGGCGTACACGAGGGTGGTGGCGCCGGTGGCCCCTGCACGGATCGCCGCGTCCCTCTCCTCGCATCCGATCTTCACCATGCGGGCCATCTTCGGGACCCTGACGGCGCAGTCGTACTCCCCGATGGTCAGTCCGGAGGATTCGATGTGCGCCATGTCCATGTGGGCCTCCTTCTTGAGGTCCTGTCCCTTCGACGTGAGGATGATGCCGCTCTTGCCGATGGTGATGTAACCCTGCTCCTGCAGCATCATGAGGATGGTGCGGGTGCTGCCCTCCCCGACGTTGATCAGGGAGGAGAGCTTCTTACGTCCGATGGGAGTCCTGTCGTCCAGGGATTCCAACGTCTTCCATATGTGATAGTCGTTGAATTTCGGGATAGGTCCGCCTATGCGTGACTCGGAACGTCTGACCATATGGATGTATGACGCATCCATGCTATTAATATGATACGGTTCCGAACAAGTTCCTGGCATGCATCCAGCACAAGTTCACACCCTATCCCGTAAACACGTCTGGACGGTGGTTGCGCAACTGGCCGGCAACAGTTCATTTTATAAACGAACGAGACGGTTCTGTGCCTTTCCGTCCGCATGCACCTGGACACCTTCGTTGAGTAGGTTCGATATCGCCTGCTGTCAGGGAACCATCGGTCGACGT
>JAFVET010000111.1 GCA_017475875.1 Candidatus Methanomethylophilaceae archaeon | reverse complement strand
TCCTCGATGATCTCCTTGGGTGCGCCGGCGAAGTGAACCAGGGCATACGCCTCCATGAAATGGAGGTTTCCGGGAAGGACGAGCGTGTGAAGCGGCTCGCCGAGATCCATCTCCAGGAGGTCCTTCGGATAACCTGCGAACACCTTCTCCTCGGAGGACCCGACCTTCGACGCCACGCAGAGCAGTGTCTTGTCGGTGATCAGCCCCTCACCCCAGGTCTCCTCGCCCTTGAGCAGCCATTCTATCGCCTGCTTGGCGGTCATGTAGCGGAGCTCGTCGGCACGGATGTCGAGGAGGATCATGGTGTGGAGCCCGCGGTCCTTGTTGTCCTTGATGTGGTCGTAGGGCGATTTAGGATGGTAGTTCTCTTCGAGGAACGGAAGGGTGACCGCCCTGCCGAACTTGTACGGCTGCAGCCCGAGGGAGGACGGGCAGCCCGAGAAGATGGATACCCCGTGGATGAGCCTGACCGGGATTCCGGCCTCGGCGGCCTGTATCCTCAGGTCGACGTGCGTGGTTGCGAGCATGGTGTCGCCCGCGGTCACGAACGCGACGCGGTGGTCCATGGCGTCGGTGATGATGTCGTCGCACTCCTCCACCTGGGCCCTGTAAAGAATGCGTATCTTCTTGCCTATGCGCTCCTCCAGCTCCTCGGGTTTCGCACCGATGAGCGTCGAGGTGTAGAATTCAGCGTAGACAATGTCGCATTCCCTTATGGCCTCGAGGGCCCTGACGGTCATACCGTCGATGCCGCTGAGGCCCAGCCCCACGAAGACGAGTTCGGAAGTCATCTGAACCGAATCCGAGGGGCTGTATTTATACCTCGTTCAGAACGGCTCAATCGTCCCATTCCGTGACTCCTGACGGGTCGGACAGACTGCCGCGGTGGAACACCGGGTCCTCCACGCCAGCGGCCTTCTGGGCACGGTAGTCCTGGTAGGCCTCGTACGCGTATTTGCCCAATTTGAACATCACGATACAGTTCACGGTACCGCAGATCGCGAGCAGGACGTCCATTATCGCGTACAGACCGTCGGATCCGAAGTATGCGGAGAAGAACACGACCACAACCGTGACGAGGGCCAGACCTATCTTCGCCCTCTTGTCGCGGGTGATGAACTTCAGGTTGTTGGCGCCTATCACGTAGTCGCCCATGAAACTGGTGATCGCGAATAGGAACATGAAGATGAACACGACGGTCGGTGCGATGCCTCCGAACGTGCCGGCCATCACATGCTCCAAGAGCGCCATGGAATCGTCGATTCCCACGGATACCAGGTCGTTGTAATCGGCGAAGAAGCTGAGGACCATGAGCGCGGTCATCGTGCTGATCAGCGTGTCGAACAGCACACCGAGGGACTGCGACATCCCCTGTTTGACCGGATGTGACACCGCCGCGGAAGACGAGATGTTGGTGATGGTACCCTCTCCGGCCTCGTTGGACCAGATACCCCTCCTCATGGCTATGGTGAGCATGGCGCCGACCCCTCCGCCGACGGTCGCCGGGACGTTGAAGGCGCATGTGAAGATCGACGATATCGCTTCGGGAATGCCGCCGACGTGCAGTATGATCACTGCTATGCACATTATGACCCACATGAGAGCCATGACTGGAACGATCAAAGCGGACGCCTGCGCCACGCGCTTGAACCCGCCCAGGATCACGAGCACCGCGATCACGCAGAGGAAGAACGCGATCACCAGACTGCTGTACTCGAAGTCGTAGGCGCCGGTGAACGAGGTGGAGATCGTGGAGATCTCGGAAAGGACGTATCCCCCGATGTACACGGCTATCATGAGGCCGGCGATTATCAGGCCGAACTTCTTCGATCCGAGACCTTTCGCTACGTTGTACGCCGGGCCTCCGACGTATTCTCCGTTTTCGTCACGCCCTTTGAAGATCTGTCCGACCGTGGTCTCCACGAAACTTGTGGCTCCACCCAGGGTGGCGAACACCCACATCCACAGGATCGCCCCGGGTCCTCCCATGAGCAGTGCGGTGATAGGTCCCGCGATGTTGCCCACACCGATACGGTTGCCCATGCTCATGCAGAAGACCTGGAACGGGGATACCTTGTCCTTCTCGGACTTCTCCAGGGAGAAGGTGATGCGCATCATCTCCGGGAGATGTCCGAACTGGATACCTTTGAAGCGTGCTGTCGAATACAGACCCAATGCGATGATCAGAGCGAACGGGACGAACCAGAGATAGTCGTCGAACTCCCAAACCGCATCCATGAACGAATCGAATGACATGGAAGCACCAATATGGGAAAGCGACAACATTACTTGTATGTAATATTGTTGATAAATTTTAATGCGTATGCTGAAACTAGAAACACAACCAATACTATTTTTGGTGTAAGAAATTCACGTCGAAAGAACATACCTCGCTAGAACAAATGTTGCCTGATTGGAAAAACTATGGAAACGGAAGTCGACGAACTTTCCGCGGGGCAGCACCAGAAGGTTGCCG
>JAFVET010000110.1 GCA_017475875.1 Candidatus Methanomethylophilaceae archaeon | reverse complement strand
TGCCGAGGTCATAGACCTCGACTTCGGATACGACCCTTCGAGACCCGTCCTCAAGGACATAAACGTCGTCCTCGACAAACCGGAGTTCGTCTGCATCATGGGTCCCAACGGTGTCGGTAAGTCGACCCTTATCCACTGCATGAACCGTATCCTGAAGTTCACGGAAGGGACGATCATGATAGAGGGACACGACACCAAGGACATGAAACTCAAGCAGCTCGCGTCCCACATGGGCTACGTGCCCGCATCCAGCGAGGACTCGTTCCCGCTCACCGTGGTCGACACGATCATGGTCGGACTCCAGAACGATTTCAAGTTCGGTACGAGCGACGACGACCTCAGGAGAGTCAACGAGACCCTGCGCATGATGAAGATCGAGCATCTCGCGATGCGTAACTTCAACGAGCTCTCGGCGGGTCAGCACCAGAAGGTCATGCTCGCCAGGGGTTTGGTGCGCACCCCGCGCATCGTGCTTCTGGACGAACCCACGTCGAACCTGGACATCAAGCACCAGATCGACGTCACGAAGACCCTGAGCCTCCTCCCTAAGGCCAAGGGGATGCTGGTCATCATGATCAGCCACGACATAAACATCACCGCGAAGTACGCCGACAGGATCATAATGCTCTCCGGCGGCGGTGTCTACGCCGACGGGACTCCCGAAGAGGTCCTCACCAAGGAGAACCTGAAGGTGGTCTACGGCGTGGACGCCGACATAATACAGGTCGCCGGCCGCCCCCACATCATCCTCAACGACTGCTTCGACGAGGCCTACATACCCACGGACATGGGTCCAGTGGAGTGAAACCGATTACCTGGAGGGTGGTCGGATTCCCGGCCACCATCATTATCATAAATCAGTTAGGCGATATCCATCCGATACAATGGTTTCCGAGGATACGTTCGCGAAGGCGGAGAGCGGCGATGCACAGGTCCAATACCAGCTCGGTCTGGCCTACCTTTACGGTACGGACATCGAGAAGGACAAGGTGAAGGCGTTCTACTGGTTCGCCCGTTCCTCCGGTGCCGGATACCTGCCTGCGGCAAGGGAACTCGGACTATGCTACATCTCCGGCGAGGGTACGGACAAGGACGTCGCCAAGGGAGTCGAGCTCCTCGAGATCGTAGCGGACAAGTTGGATCCCAGCGCGCTGTACCACCTCGGACTCCTCTACGAAACCGGGGAGGGCGTCCCGAAGGACCTCCAGAAGGCCGTCCGCTACCTGGCGTACGCCGCGGAGCTCGGATATCCCAACGCCGACATGGACGCCGACAGGGTCGACAAGGTCCTGACGGAACAGAGGAACCGCAACCTGAGGGCTAGGCCGCTTCTCAAACTGCAGATCTCCGACGTGGACGTGGAGGCCGCCTGTTGCAAGAAGATGCTGGACAAGCTTCTAGCGCAGGACATAGTTTTCATCGATTCGAGGACGGGCCCGGCACTGCTCGGGGAGGACAAGGACGGCATGGACGCCGTCCTGGAGTGCGGTCCATTCTGTGGCGCCAAGATCGAACTGGTACCCCACGACAAGAAATACTGACGTCCGGTGGGATGGCGGTGTTGCTCGACAAGGTCGCCGACGTCATACTCCGCCATTCCAAGGTCATCATCGCCATCTGGATCATCGCCCTCCTGGTCTCTGTCCCGCTTGCACTCCGTTCCGGCGAGGTGATGCGGTACGACACCGGCAGCATGCTTGACGAGGACTCCGAGGCCCTTCAGGGCCTGGTCGTGATGGGGACCGACTTCCCCACGTCCGCCGTCGACGTGAGCTCGATCCAGGTGCTCGTGGTTCATTTCGAGGACGAGCGCGGCCGCGACCTGGCCGAGCAGTTCATCTCGTTCCTGGACATGTACCACAGGATGTACCTGGACGCCGAGGGGAGGCCCCTCCTCGGATACGGCGGCCACGGGTTCATGAACATGGCCGAGAACACCGCCGAAGACGGTTCCGGCATCGCATTGGCGGCCGTCCTCTATTCGGGGAACCCACATGTGTCGCTGTCCGACGACACCGGGAACCTGAGGGAGTTCATCGGAGGGATGTTCGAACGCTTCAAAGCGATCAATCCCGCCGCTTCCTCCCTCGATCCCGTCCTGACCGGGTCCCCTGCGATCGGTTACGACACCTCGCAGGGTGCACTCGAAGACCTCGCCCGCATAGACCCGTTCACGGTCCTCACGATTCTCGTTCTGGTGGGGCTCTTCTTCAGATCCTTCGTGACTTCCGCCACCCCTCCGGTGGCGATCGGTTTCGCCTTCGCGATAACGCTCGGACTGATATTCATAATCGGACAGTACCTTAACATATTCTTCATCACCGAGGTCATACTCCTGGTCTCGATGATGGGCGCCGGATGCGACTACTGCATCTTCATCACCGCACGTTACCGCGAGAAGTTCCGCGAGAGCGGCGATCACGAACAGGCGTTGCGCGAAGCCATCGTCTGGGCGGGCGAATCCATCGCGACCTCCGGAGCATCCGTGATCATCGGGGTCGGGGTCCTCGGAATCTGTTCTTTCAGCATGATCTCCACAATGGGCATCTCCCTGGCGATCGGCATAGTATTGGCCCTCCTGGCCGCCCTCACGCTCATGCCGTCGGTACTCAACATCACCGGCGACAGGATATTCTGGCCCACCCGGATGAGGGAGTTCGAAGAAGGTGGCAAAGCGACCAGGGGATGGTACGGCGCCTGTTCCCGGTTCGGGACCAGGTACTTCGAGAAGTCCTCCCTGGTATCCAGGAAGTATGCCAAAGTCATAGTCATCGCAGCGGTCATCGTGTCCCTGCCGGCCGCATACGTCGCTTTGACATCCGAACAGAGCTACGACATGGTCAGCGCCATGCAGACCGGGGAATCCGGCGAGGGCATGGATTACATAACCGAATACGCCGACAGCGGGATGTTCATGCCCAACAACCTGGTCGTCGAATACGCGTCCCCAGTGGCGACGGTAGGCAAAGATCCGTTCAGCGGCTACGGCACGCTCGTCTGGACGGACCGGGGGACCCTGGAAGGGATATGGGACCTGATGTCCGATATCTCGGCAGACGGGAACGTAGCCTACGTCAACGGGCCGTTCAGCTGGGCGGACGCCGTGGAAAACGCGAAAGCGGCCACGGGTACCTCGGACCCCGCCACGGTCATCGAACACATAACCTCGGAGCAGAGCGGGTACGTCAGGATCGTGCTCGAAGGGCTGCTCTCCAGCCTCCCCGTCCCTTCTTCGGTAATCGTCGACCAGAGTACCGTTTACGCCCCGATAGTGGATTACATGGTCAACATCGGATCAGGATCGGTGGGTGGAAGCTTCATACACGGCGGGTCCGGAATCGAGTTCGTCAACATCACGTACACCACGGTCGATGCCGCCATGTCGGCCAGGTCCATGAAGAGCATAGGTGACGCCGACGGGTTGATGAAAGCATACGTGAGCGAAAACGCAGATAAGGTCGGGGGCAAATGGGTCACCGGGTCTCCCGCCATCATGTACGAGGTGTCGGTCTCAGTCGGAGACGAGTTCGGGAAGATCGAGGTCCTCGCAATCCTGTTGATACTCGTGTTGCTCTTCGTGGTGATGCGTTCGTACACAATCCCGTTCAGATCGATACTGACCATCCTCATGAGCATATCCTGGACGCTGACCGCCACCCATCTGGTGTTCACCGTCCTTCTCGGGATAGAGATACTGTGGATGCTGCCGCTGATACTGTTGGTAATATGTCTCGGACTGGGGATGGACTATGACATCCTGCTAACCACCCGCATCAAGGAGAACGTCATCCGCGGCATGTCCAACGCCGAGGCCATACACTCGGCGGTCATGAGCACCGGTTCCGTCATAACCATATGCGGGCTGATCATGGGAGGGGCCTTCGGCACGCTCATGATATCATCGATGGACATGCTCACGCAGTTCGGTTTCGCGCTGTGCTTCGCCATCCTCGTCGACGCGCTGGTCGTCCGCACATACATCGTGCCAGCGGTCATGTTCCTCCTCGGAAGGTACAACTGGGTGGGTCCTGGGAGGAAGGGACTGGGCGTGGAAGACACCGGATCCGACAGAAAGGTCGATTTGTAATTTATACTAAGGAAAGCGTTCTTCCTCTCATGGACGACGACTACACTGTGGACGAGGCGATTTCGGTCATCGAGAAGGCCATAGACCGCAAGAAGAAGGACATAGCCCAATACGAGAAACGCCGCAACCGCATGCGCAAACCGGAAAGGAAGGCGGACATGGAGGAGATGATCAAGTATCTCACCGCCGACATGAACTCCTATCTGTCTGTGCTCGCCGACATGAAGGACGACGAATCGCTCATAGAAGGGATCGACCTCGACGCGGAGGAACTCGACTGTCCGAAGGACTACGACGCGTACATGGCGTCGCTGGACGCCGACGCCCTGGAGAACGAACTCGACGCCGACCAGGTCAGGACGGATTACTGCGAAGCGGTCCTCGACGAGATCTGCTACGTGGTGGGTTACCAGGCCTTGAAATCGAAGCGCATGGTCAAGGTTCTGCGCAAGAACGAAGATATCGTGCAGATGATCGGCGAGGCCATCTACTCCGACGAGGACCTCTATGCCGAACTCTGCGACATACTCGCCTCAAAACCAAAGAAAAAGAAGAAATGAAACACATTTCCCATCCAATACGAGTTGGATGGGATATACAACATCTTTAAATACATTACATTCCAAAGTAGATAAAGTTTAAATAATACTGGCTCAAAAATAAAAGTCGCAATTTATTAATATCGATGTTCTAATAACGCGCGTGATGGAGGGCGGTCCGGCGACCGGCAGGGTCTCTAAAACCTAGCTTGCGGGGTTCGACTCCCCGGCCTTTCGCCATCACAGGTGTTCAGATGGGTGTAAGATTCACCGATTCTCAATTGCAACGTCTTGTAGAATTCGGGGATTCCGACTGGACCGATTCCGAGTTCAACGATGCGGCCAGCAGGGACAGGGCATTCGCGAACGAGATC
>JAFVET010000109.1 GCA_017475875.1 Candidatus Methanomethylophilaceae archaeon | reverse complement strand
GGACGCGGTCAAGAAGATACGTGAGATGGTGGAGCTCCCGCTGAGGCACCCCGAGCTCTTCAAGAGGCTGGGCGTCGAGGCTCCCAAGGGCGTGCTGCTCCACGGACCACCCGGGACCGGTAAGACCATGCTCGCCAAGGCCGTGGCCGGAGAGACCTCGAGCAACTTCATCACCATAGGCGGACCTGAGATCGTCAGCAAGTTCTACGGCGAGTCCGAGGGCAAGCTGAGGGAGATCTTCAAGGAGGCCGAGGAGAACGCCCCGAGCATCATCTTCATCGACGAGATAGACTCGATCGCCCCGAAGAGGGACGAGGTCAACGGAGAGGAGGAGAGGCGTATCGTCGCCCAGCTGCTCTCGCTGATGGACGGCCTGAACTCCAGGGGGAAGGTCGTGGTCATAGGTGCGACCAACCGTCCCAACTCGATCGACGAGGCGCTGAGGAGACCGGGCAGGTTCGACAGGGAGATCGAGATAGGCATCCCCGACCGCGACGGGAGGCTCGAGATCCTGCAGATCCACACCAGGGGGATGCCCCTGGACGCGGACGTGGACCTCGAATGGCTCGCCAACCGCACCCACGGGTACGCCGGCGCGGACCTGTCCGCACTGACCAAGGAGGCCGCCATGGCCGCCCTGAGGAGGGTCCTGCCCGACATCGACCTCGAAGAGGAGGAGGTGCCCCGCGAGGTGCTGAACAACATCCTGGTCACCAAGGAGGACTTCAAGAACGCCCTGAAGGACATGCAGCCCTCCACGATGAGGGAGGTCCTGATCGAGAAGCCCAACGTGAAATGGGAGGACATAGGCGCCCTGGAGGAGGCCAAGCAGGAGCTGAAGGAAGCCGTCGAATGGCCGCTGAAGTTCGGCAAGGTGTTCGACCACATGAACGCCAAACCGCCGAAGGGGATACTCCTGTACGGTCCACCGGGGACTGGAAAGACCATGCTCGCCAAAGCGGTGGCCACCGAATCGGAAGCCAACTTCATCGCCATCAAGGGACCCGAGTTCCTCAACAAGTGGGTCGGGGAATCGGAGAAGGCCGTGAGGGAGACGTTCAGGAAGGCCAGGCAGGCGTCACCCTGCGTGGTGTTCATGGACGAGATCGACTCCATCGCCCCCGAGAGGGGCACCGGAGGGGACAGCAACGTCACCGAGAGGGTGATCTCCCAGATGCTCACGGAGATGGACGGCCTGGAGAGCCTGAACAACGTCGTGGTCATAGCCGCGACCAACAGGCCAGACATCATAGACCCGGCGCTGCTGAGGCCGGGCCGGTTCGACAAGTCGATATATATCGCGCCCCCGGACCTGGAGTCCAGGAAGTCGATATTCGGCATACACACCAAGGGCAGGCCGATGGAGGACGACGTGGACCTCGCGGACCTCGCAGAGAGGACCGAGGGATGCACCGGTGCCGACATAGCGGCCATCTGCAACGAGGCCGTGATGAACGCTGTCAGGAGACTCGTCTCCAAGGGAGGCGACATCACCGACGAGGACATAGCCGCGTGCAAGGTGTCCAAAGAGGATATGGAGGCCGCGATCGGCAAGTTCGGTCCGCAGACCACCAAGAAGCTGAAAGAATACGGCCAGGGGTCCGACAACCCCTATGCGAGGGCGTGAGCCCCCGCCTCGGAAGAAAAGAGGAGATGATTGTATGATCGCAGATGACATGTGGAACGACCTCTTCGGAGGATTCGACGCCATGAACCGCAGGTTCGAGGAGATGTTCTCCAGGATGACGGGACCTGACGTCAAGACATACGGTTACACCATGTACCAGGGCCCCGACGGCGTCCGCCACGTCAGGGAATTCGGGAACACCGACGGAAGACCTTTCCTCCAGGCCCCGTCGAAAGACATCTTCACCGATGTCGCGACCCACGGGGACTCGGTGGTCGTCACCGCGGAGCTCCCGGGTGTTCCGCGCGAGGACATCTCCATCACCTACCGCAACGGTGCCCTGAACATCTCGGCGAAGACCCCGGGCAAGGAGTTCTCGAAAGACGTCGCCCTGCCGTGCGAGGTCGAGCCGAAGAGCGCCAAGGCCACTTACAACAACGGTGTCCTGGAAGTCGTCATGGACTCTAAATCCAAAGAGGAAGAAGGATACACGATCTCGCTCGAATGAAAAACCCAGGGGGAGGAATCCCCCGACCATCCCGTTTAAACTTTTATATAAACATGTACAGTTATTGAAAGCGAGCATCATGGGCAGGGAAGACCTCATAAACACGACCAGGGCCATTTTGGCCAAGGCGGGGTTCGATGTCTCGTCGAACCTATCGCTCAGAGGACTTTGCTTCGATGTGATAGCACGCAAGGACGACATGGTCCTCGTGATAAAGGTGCTCAGCAACATCGATGCGTTCTCGAAGGAGAACGCCGAGGAGATGAAATCCCTGGCGGAACCCCTCGAAGCCACACCACTCGTGACTGGGGAGCGTTCCAGCTCCGGAGACCTGGAAGCAGGCATCGTGTATTCCAGGTTCAACGTCTCGATAATATCCAACGAAACCCTGGCGGACCTGCTCCTCGACGAGGCCCCTCCGTTCATATTCGCCGCACCTGGAGGACTATATGTCAGACTGGACAGCTCCCTCCTCAGGGCGGTTAGGGAGGAACGCGGCATCAGCCTCGGGACCCTCGCCGACACTGCGGGAGTGTCGCGGAGGACCATCCAGATGTACGAATCGGGGATGGGCGCCATGATCGACGCCGCCCTCCGCATCGAGGAGTACCTCGGACTGCCCATCATCGAACCGATCGACCCGTTCAGTTTCAAGCGCGAGGACAGGAAGAAGGAGGAACGCGAGAGGAAGACCCCCGAAGGGTTGGCGTTCAAACAGCTCGTGGACCTCGGATTCAACGTCAGAAGCGTCACCAAGAGCCCGTTCGAGGCGGTGACCCGCGACGACCGCTCGGTCATCCTGACCAGCGTCGGCCAGGACGACTCCAAGATGGTCCAGCGTGCCATAGTCGCATCGGAGATGTCCCGCGTACTCGAGAGGTTCTCTGTCATCATCGTGGAAAAGAAACACGAACGTGACAACATCGAATCCACCGCGGTCGTCTCCAAGGAGGAGCTGGGCCGCATAGAAGCCCCCGAAGACCTCACGGAACTCGTCGCCTCCCGGGGGTCGAAGAAATGATCTCCGAAAGGATAGGCGATTGCCGGATCGATATCCTTCCCGTCGTCAACGGACTGGTCACGGAGGCGGACAAGGTCACGGACGCGTACGGGGGATACGAGGCGTACGCCGCCTCGATGGGATTCGAGGGCATAGAGGGAATAGCGCACCGCGGGGAGATCGAGGACGACTTCGGTGTGAACGAACTCGACATCGCGTATGCGAAACACCTCGAGAAGTTCGGACAGGTGGAGATGCCGTCCCCGGCGGTCTGCAGGTTAGTGGACCTCTGTGCGAAGGACGGATTGAAAGTCATACCCCTGGACATGAACGACGAGGAGTATTCCGAAGCGTACATCCAATGCGTAAAGACCCTGGAGTTCGTGAAGGAACACCGCGTCGCCAAGAAAGGCTACCGCCACACGTTCCAATCCCCTGGTCCCGAAGAGCTGGCCAGGGATTGGGACGCCTTCGTCAACTCGCACATCAAGGGCTACGGCAGATTGGCCGAGACCAGGGAGAAGTTCATCGCGAACCAGTTGAAAGACACGGCCAGGTTCCGCAAGAGCGTTCTGGCTGTGATCGAAGTGGAGAGAGTGGAAGGGGTTCTGAAGGCGTTGAGGGAAACCGAATGACATGCGACAGATGCGATTCCGCACGCAAGGAAGGCTACAGGTTCTGTCCGGTGTGCGGTGGCGAGTTGGGGGAGGGACCGTGCCAATACTGTGACGAATACAGGGCCGGCGGATACGAGTACTGTGGGAGATGCGGGGCGAAACTCCGCGACGCACCGGAACCGGAAGACCCGAACAGCCCGTTGAAGATGGGCGCGGTGTTCTCCATGCCGTTCATCCTGATCCTTCTGATTCTGGAGTTGGGAATCCTCATATACGCGTTTCCGGAGACTTTGGACTGGCTTTCCGATAAGACCGTGAACATATTCTTCCTGTCGCCGGACCTGAGGACCGTAGGTCACCTGTCCGGCATATCGGCCCAGATCTATTGGGTCGTCATCGCGGTGGCCATCGTCCTGTCCGCGGTAGCGTTACTGTACCAGTCGAGGAACATGTTCTCCCCGGACAGGAACAAAAGGAATCTGGAATCGGCCGAGAAGACCCCTCTGTTCTGGATATGCCTCCTCTTCGGATCGACGATCATCATCGAGCTCGTCATCAACCTCCTGCAGGGGAGCTTCGGTCAAGGCATAGTCGCCCCCGAGGGGCTGGTGGCCGATTCGCTTCCCGAGGATGCGTTCACGTTCGCGAGGGCCGCGTTCTGGGAAGAGATCGTCTCTCGTCTGATACCCATCGGATTGCCCATGATGGCACTCGCCATCTGCGCGGGCAGAAAGGATTTCCTGAGGTACCTGTACGGCGGATACGGCATGTCCAGGGTCGCCCTTGCGCTCCTGATTGTGACCTCCATCGTTTTCGGAGTGGCCCACGTCGACCTCTGGGGAATCAACAAGGTTGCTACCGCAACCCTCGGCGGACTCGTGATGGGTCTCCTCTACATAAAATTCGGACTGCACGCGTCCATCGTGTTCCACTTCCTCACCGATTACATGTCGGTGGCCATGACGCATGTGAGCGCGGTGCTGACCGCCGCGATCCTCCTTGTGATACTGGTGGTCGGGCTGGTATGCCTCGTGGAGGTGTTCATGCGCCTCAGGAAAGTGCCCGAAGCCGTCAGGAAGATGCCCGCGATACCTGATTGGGAATCAAAGGGATCCGAGGATGGAACCGAGACGGACCCTTGAGGTCACGGCGGATTCGAACGTCTTGGATTCGATGATGTAACAACCGTCGTACGGGGACATGCGCCCGAGGACTTCTCCGAAGCGTATGTTCCCGTCACCGATGGTCATATGGGCGTCCCGGTCGCCCATGTTGTCGTGGACGTGCATATGGACTATGCGCCCACCGAAACGATTTACCATCTCGTCGATCTGACCGATCGTGTTTGCGTGCCCCACGTCGAAGCAGACCCCTAGGCCGGTACCTTCGATTATGTGCTCGAGTTCCTCCGCGGTGCGACCGATGAAATACGGCATCGAAGGCATGTTCTCTATAGCGAGGGTCACCCCGTACTCCTCTGCGGCCTTGTCGAGGACCTTCATGGACTCGGCCGCCAGTTCTACGGAACGCTCCTCCAATCCGCGGATGGCCAATGAATGGATGCCGGGATGGACGGTCAGGACGTCCACCCCCAGTTCCGGAGCAAGCGCCACGTCTTCAAGGACCGTGTCCAGGGATGCCTTGCGCATCCTGTCGTTGAGTGACGCGATGTTGACGTCGGCGATGGCGGTGTGGATCGTATATGTCAAATCGTAAGAGGACAAAAGATCTTTCAGTTCCCTGCGGCCCATGTCGGCGAGATGGTGACGCCCGTCCGAGAATATCTCCCAGTGGTCGAACTCTTCCGAGATGGGACCTATCCATTCGCCCAGATCTTCTGCGCTGAAAGCGGTACAGGACACCCCGATGGTCAAACCTTCACCTCTTCACCGTCGACCGTCACCGGGGATACGCGGTCGATGAGTGATTCCATCTCGTCGGAGACTATCGTAACCTCGATGGGACCGAGGACCGCACGACGGTCGGTGAACGACACCTTTCCGACCGTCGCAACCTGTTTGTTGAGGTACATGCGCGTGCGGTCGCCGTCGCGGTTCTTGATCAGGACGCTCCTCGTGGTATCGAGGATCCTCTGCCTGCGTATGAGCTTGGAGAACGTGACGAGATCTGCGTGGCCTGTCAACCGACCGTCTTCCATGACGAGGTCCGCGGAGGGGAATATGTTGGCAACCGCGTCCCTGACCAGCGATTCGTCCTCGCTGGGGTTCACGGCACAGGATATCCTGATCTCTTCCATGCCACCGCACAGATGTTCGGAAGATAAAAACGATGGCACAGGACAAATAGGTCCGAACCGATTCCACCGACATGGTTAGCAGGACCAGGGCGGTCATGAGGACGTGCGACCGTACGGCGGAGATCACCGTCTCGTTGAGAGACGACGGGGATCTGGACGTGACGATCGTTTCGGATTGCGACGTGGTCCAGGGTTACGCTGAACGCCTCGGAGGGAGGATCACGGCCATGGACGTCTACGGTTTCCAACAGTCGAAGATCAACTCCGACGAGATACGCGGCAACCTGACGCCGACATGCCTGGTGCCCAATGCCATCTACAACGCGGCCTTTCTGGAACTCGGCATGCTGACGAGGTCCCTCGCGGAAAAAAGCAAGGAGAACTCGGTTGACATTTTCCCATACGATACAAGGGATTAAACATCAGGCCGTATTAATGAACGTCATGAGGGCCGAAGTTCTTTCACTGGCTGCCAAACACAACATTTTCTTCTCGCCAGATGCGTTGGAAATGGTCCTCTCGAACAACGATCCGTTGGAATTCACCAACACCGTGTTCTCCAAACTCGCCGAGAACGCCATGTTCGTCAACAAACAGGACATCATGGATGCCATCGCAGGGGACAAGGTGCTTTTCGAATCCAAGAAGGAGATCAAACCGCACAACACGTTCACGCCCGATCTGAGCGTCATCAAGGGGACCGACGTCACCGGCGAATCCAGGTCCGTTGGGAAAATCAACGATTTCGCGGCCTATTTCAAAAGCCGGTACGAGATGGAAAGGCGGCTTCTTCTCCGCAGACCCGATTTCGGAGGGTGCGCGGACATCGTCAAAGCCATGACCCTTGATCGCCCGGTCAACATCATCGGGATCATCTACGAGAAGAACACCACCAAATCCGGTCACACCATGCTTACCGTAGAGGACCTTTCCGGAACCGCCAAGGTCCTCATCTCCAAGGACACCCCGTTGATCTCCGAGTGTTTCGTCAACGACGAGGTCATCGGGATAAAGGGGACCCCGAACTCCGCGAAGACGCTGTTCATGGCGGAAGCAATCTATCGCCCGGACATCCCCAAAGACCACCACTGGGAGAAGTCGGACACGCCCTCGAAGATAGCCTTCCTCTCCGACGTCCACGTGGGGAGCAGCACGTTCCTGGAATCCACCTGGAACAAGATGATCAAGTGGCTCCGCGAGAACGCGGTCGAGCAGGACATAAACTACCTCGTGTTCCCCGGAGACGTCGTCGACGGCATCGGAGTGTTCCCCGATCAGATCAAGGAACTCAACATCCCCGACATCTTCGACCAGTACGCCAAACTTGCCGAATACCTGAAGGAAATCCCCGACCACATCAAGATGGTCGTCCATCCCGGAAACCACGACGCCGCACGCCTCGCCGAGCCACAACCCGCCCTCGACAAGGTCTATTCCGGATCGATCGACTCCAACGTCCTCCTCCTGGGCAACCCGGTCTACCTCAACGTCGAGGGGAGGACCGTGCTTACCTACCATGGGAAGAGCATGGACGATTGGATTGCCTGCGTCCAGAACCTCACTTATGACGATCCGCTGAAGGTAATGAGGGAGATGTGCACGAGACGCCATCTGGCCCCGATCTACGGTCAGAGGAACGCCTTGGCTCCGGAGAACAAGGACTACCTGGTCATGGAACACGTCCCTGACATATTCGTGTCGGGCCACGTCCACGGTGCCGGACAACAGGTGTACCGCGACGTGCGTCTGATAAACGCGTCGACCTGGCAGGACCAGACGGAATACCAGAGGATGCACAACTTCAACCCGGACCCTGGTATCATGCAGATAGTCCGCCTCGACAACGGCGCGATCGAGATGCATGATTTCAGGTTGTGAGAAACGGCCCGGTGGAACCGGGCCTTTTTAATCTGTTTTACAAGTTGAGGATCAATACCACAAGTATGATCGCGAAGCCGAAGATGAGCATCGCATAGGACAGGATCCAGGCCACGTTGAACGTGGTCTTGATCTTCTCGGGGTCGTCCCCGATCTCGCGGACCCTGTCCTTAAGCGATTTCATTCCTCTACAGCCCCTTTCTTCTTCAGGTGCTTGAGACGGGTGGTGTTCTCCCTGTCCATCTCCTCGAGACTGAACTTGACGAACCTTTCGGCCTCTTTCAGATCGGGGATGATCTTGAACTCGAGAGCGTTGACCCTTCTCTTGGTCTTCTCGATCTCGTCCAGCAGTTTCTTCAGGGTCGTTTCGACCTCTGCCGCACGGATGATGGTGTCCAGCAGTTTGGCGAAGGCGTTGGATGCTCCTTCGATGTAGGCGGAGGTGGATATGACACCATATCCCTTCTCCGTCATCAGGGCATGCGTCCAGTCCGCCTCCACTTTGGGAACCATCATTCCCATGATGCTCTTGCTGGAGAGCTTCACCTGTGGATTGGACTTCAAAGCGTATGCCGCGCTCTTCACGGCGATCTCTCCCTCGACCGCACGGGCGATGGTGATCTTCTCCATCGCGATATCGTAATCGGCGGAGACACCTTCACGCATCTGCTTGGCCTTGTCGAGGACCTCGAAGAGTTCGATGATGAGGCCGTCCCTCTTCATCTTGAGGACCTTGTAACCACTCTGGGTCAGTTTGATCCTCTTCTTGAGGTCCAGAAGGACCGAACGGTTGGGGGTGACATCACGTGCTGCCATGGCGATCACTTCTTGGGCAGGTAGGTCTCGATGTACTTACGGTCGATCCTAGTGAGCTGATCGAGGTCGAGCTCGGTGAAGATCTCCCAAGCGAGATCGAGGGTCTCCTCGATGGAACGGTCCTCGTCGATACCCTGGCGGACGATACGGTCCTCGAAGATGTCGGCGAAGTCCAGGAGCTTCCTGTCCTTGGCGGAAAGGGAGTCCTTACCAACGATGGCCACGAGGCCACGGAGGTCCTTACCCTCTGCATAGGATGCATAGAGCTGGTCGGACACACCCTTGTGGTCCTCACGGGTCTTGCCCTTACCGGTACCTCCGCCCATAAGCCTGCTCAGAGACGAGGAGACGTTGACCGGCGGGTAGATACCGTTCCTGTGCAGTTCCATCGACAGAACGATCTGACCCTCGGTGATGTAACCGGAAAGGTCGGGGATCGGGTGGGTGATGTCGCCACCGGGCATGGACAGGATGGGGATCTGGGTGATGGAACCCTTCTTTCCTTTGATCCTGCCTGCACGCTCGTAGAGCTGGGCGAGGTCGGTGTACATGTAACCGGGGTATCCACGCCTTCCGGGCACCTCTTCACGAGCCGCACCGATCTGACGGAGAGCCTCACAGTAGTTGGTGATGTCGGTCATGATGACCAGCACCTGCATTCCGAGTTCGAACGCCATGTACTCGGCGGTCGTGAGACCGAGACGGGGGGTCAGGGTCCTCTCGACGGCGGGGTCGTCGGCGAGGTTGAGGAAGACCACGGCGCTCTTCAGGGCACCGGTCCTCTCGAACTCCTTCATGAACATCTGCTTCTCTTCGTTGGTGATACCCATGGCGATGAACACCACGGCGAACTCTTCGTTCTCACCGCGGACCTTGGCCTGCCTGGCGATCTGGAGAGCCATCTCGTTGTGGGGAAGACCCGACGCGGAGAAGATAGGCAGCTTCTGACCCCTGACGAGGGTGTTCATACCGTCGATGGTGGAGATTCCGGTCTGGATGAAATCGGAAGGACTGTCCCTTGCCCAGGGGTTGATGGCCGCTCCGGTGATGTCGAGCTCCTTCTCGGGAACGATCTTGGCACCGCCGTCGAGGGGCTCACCGGCTCCGGAAAGGACCCTGCCGATCATGTCCCTGGAAACGGGCATCTTCATGGTCTCTCCGAGGAAACGGACGGAGGCGTCACGGTCGATACCGGACGTACCCTCGAAGACCTGGACGACCACGAGGTCGTTGGAGGTATCGAGGACCTGCCCCCTCCTGATGGTTCCGTCGGACATCCTGATGCTGACCATCTCGTAGTATCCTACGGGCTCGGTGTTCTTCACGTAGACCAGAGGTCCGGCGATCTGGGAGATTGTCTTGTACTCTTTGGTAATGTCTGACACCTTAATCACGCTCCCAGTTCGGCGAACTGCTTGTCCATGTCCGCACTGACCGCTTTGAGCTCCTCATCGATGTTCTCCTCGTACTTGGCCTGGTTGAACCTGGTCCTGACGGGGAGGTAGATGATCTTGTCGACCTGGGCGCCGGCGGCGAGGGCCTTGTCCGCGAGGTCGGAGAACTTCTTGATGAGGGTGAGCATCATGTACTGCCTCTCGAGGGGGCAGTAACAGTCGACGGGGTGGTACGCGTTCTGCTGGAGGAAGATCTCACGGATCATCCTGGCGATCTCCAGGGTGATCTTCTGCTCGTCGGGCAGGGAATCGGAACCGACCATCTGCACGACCTCCTGCAGCTCGGACTCCTTCTGGAGGGTCTGCATGGCCCATGCCCTAAGGGCGGGGAAGTCCTCTGCGACGTTCTGCTTGAACCACTCGGTCAGCTGCTTGTCGTACATGGTGTACGACGTGAGCCAGTTGATGGTGGGGAAGTGACGCCTCTCCCTCAGCTTGGTGTCGAGGGCCCAGAACACACGGACGATACGGAGGGTGTTCTGAGTGACGGGTTCGGAAAGGTCTCCACCGGGAGGCGAGACCGCACCGATGACCGAGATGGAACCGTCCTCTCCGCAGAGG
>JAFVET010000108.1 GCA_017475875.1 Candidatus Methanomethylophilaceae archaeon | reverse complement strand
TGGACCTTCTGTACCTCCTGTTCGACACCTCGAACATGCGCAGGTGGAACGACCATCTGACACCAGTCAACCTCACCGAGATCGACAAACAGTCGCACAAGGCCTCGATAGCCTGGCTTCTGGCAAAATACGAAGAAAGCGACGGCTACGACATCGATTGGGTGAGGATCATAGAACACGGGCTTTTCTCGTTCATCCAGCGTTCGGTCCTCACCGACCTGAAACCGCAGGTCTTCCACCGCATCGTACAGGAACGCAGAGGGCCCGTGAACGACTACGTCCTGGCCGAATACGACCGGATGGTGTCCGACGGGGACACGGGTTTCAGGAAGCGTTTCGAGGAATACCTCTGGTCCGACAACCGGACCAAGGAGGACGACATCGTCCGTGCAGCCCATTACCTCGCGACCAGGTGGGAGTTCAACCTCATATACGAATCGAACAGGTCGCTTTACGGGATAGAGGACACGCGCCGTTCCATCGAGGATGAAATAAGACACCACACCGACCTCCGCGGGGTCCGGGAGATGATGTCCGCCGGAAACGCATACAACTTCGTCGACCTCGTCGGACAGCTCAGGTTCCAGAGGAGATGGGCACGCACCCCCAGGATCCCGGAAACCACCGTGCTGGGGCACTCGCTCATCGTCGCCGACGCGATGTTCCTGCACGACATTGACGCAGGCGCGTCGCCGCGTCAGGTCTACAACGATTTCTATACCGGGCTGTTCCACGACCTCCCCGAGGTACTCACGAAGGACGTCATCACCCCCATAAAGAGGAACGTCGACGGCCTGGCCGACCTTCTGGAGGAATACGAGAGGGACATGGTCGAGGAACGGATAATGCCGCTTCTGCTCGAGAACTGGAGGGACGGCTTCCGCATGATGGTCTTCGACCCATTCACAGACATCGACGACCCGGTCTTCGGAAAGAGGAACGGGAGGGACCTGAAGGCGTGCGACAATATGTCCGCATTCATGGAGGCCCACATTTCCCGTCGCTACGGGATAAGCTCCGACACCCTGGTCGAAGGCGAGAGAGAGATAAGGGAAAAACTCCTCGCCAGAGGCGAGGGGATTGGTGCAAAGGTTTTGATAGACGCGCTCGTCTCCAAGCGCATCTGAGGTCAGCGTCTGCCGATGGTCTCCTGACCCCTCATGTAAGGCCTGAGGACCTCCGGGATCGTGACGGTGCCGTCCTTGTTCTGATAGTTCTCGAGGATGGCGACCATCGTCCTCGGCAGCGCCAGACCGGAACCGTTGAGGGTGTGGATGAACTCGCTCTTCAGGTGGGGTTCGGGACGGTATTTGATCCTGGCCCTCCTGGCCTGGAAATCGGTGAAGTTCGAACAGGAGGAAGCCTCCAACCACGCGTCCTTACCAGGGGCGTAGAGTTCGAGGTCGTAGCACTTGGAACAGGAGAAGCTCATGTCCCCGGTGCACAGGAGCAGGACCCTGTAGGGAAGGTCGAGGCCGTTGATGATGTCCTCGGCGTTCTTCCTGAGCTCCTCGAGACGCGCGTAGGAGTTCTCGGGCAGGACGAAGTTGACCATCTCCACCTTGTTGAACTCATGGACCCTGATGATCCCCTTGGTGTCTGCGTGCTTTCCGACCTCGCGCCTGAAGGACGGGAGGTATGCGGTGTAGTAGATCGGGAGCTGCTCCTTGTCGAGGATCTCGTCCTGGAGAAGGTTCGTGACGGGCACCTCCGCGGTCGGGTTCAGGTACATGTCGTCCTTCTCGAGGTAGTACATGTCGTCCTTCAGGTTGGGGTACTGTCCGGTACCGATGAGGGCGTTCTTGTTGACGACCACCGGGGTGAACAGCTCCGTGTACCCCTGGTCCTGGTGCATGTCCAGGAAGTAGTTGATCAACGCCCTCTCCAGACGGGCACCGTCGCCTTTGAGGCAGTAGAACCCGCTGCCTGCGACCTTGGCTCCCCTCTCGAAGTCGATGATGTCGAGGTCCTCTCCGATCTCCCAGTGCTCCTTCGGCTTGAAATCGAAGGTCCTCTTGCGTCCGGCCTCGTACACGACGACGTTGTCGTTCTCGTCCTTCCCGATGGGCACGGACTCGTGGGGGATGTTCGGGATATTGAGGATGCAGTCCTGCCGGATGGCCTCGAGCTCGGTTATCCTGGCCTCGCCGGTCTTGATCTTCTCGGAGACTTCGCGCATCTCCGCGATCTTGGCGTCCTTCTCGGGACCGGACGGCATCTTGGAGATCGCCATCGAGACTTCGTTCCTGACCTTGCGGAGGCGGTTGCCCTCGTTGGTGACGTCCCTCCATTCGGAGTCCGCGGCTAGGAAACGGTCCAATATGGCATCGTCCTTGTTCCTGTTCTTCAACATCTCCCTGATCTTCTCGGGATCGTTCCTTATAACGTTCACATCAAGCATCTGATACGCCTCAGAATTTCTTCTGGCTCAACGAGGTCCAGGTCCTACGGTCGGTCATTACGATGACCCCGCCGCGGACGTCCACCACCACGGACGACGTGGCTTCCGCTATCGCATCGGCGGCCTCCCTGGCACCTTCATCCGAATTCGAGAGCACTTTGATTTTGATAAGACGGTTCTTCTTGAGCTGGTTGGTGATCTCGTCGAAGACCCCCTGGTCAAGGCCGTCCTTCCCCACGTGGACCGTGGGGTTGAGCTCGTTGGCCCTCCTCATGAGCTCCTTGCGGGCATCCTTCTCGGTCATTTCCTCTGCTCCTTGATGTATGGAACACGTCTGATCCGGCCGCATGACGAACAGGTCGTCACGACACGGTGGTCCGACAGCCTGACGGTACAGCTCAATCCAGGGACCAACGGCATCATGCAACCCTTGCAGAACGGTCTGTCGCGCGGCATCCTGACCTTGGTCTTGGCCGATATGCGCCTCGACAACTCCACATACCTCGTGGAGCGGTCTGGGCGGCCTTCGCGCAGAGCCTGCACGGACAGGTCCATGAGACGGGTTATACGTTCTGCCCCGATATCCTTGAGCTGCCTGTTGCCTACGCGCTTCCGGGACATGTGCTCCTTCTGGACCATCCCACATCGGACTGATATATAAGCATCGCGCGTCAGACATCGACCGGAGTGCTCAAACCATCGACGCCATGGACTTCAGGAGGTCGCTGACCTCCCTCTCATCGCCCTCGAACTCCCTGTCGTCCAGAACGTAGGTCTCCCAGAGGAACCCGAAATAGTCATGGTATGAGCGGACGCACTCGTCCCAGGTCGGCTTCGATATGTTGATCCCGAGCTCTGGGGTCGTGAGCCTCCACATCCCGCGGGCGCGGTCGTATCCCGGGGTCGCGACGGCCGGAACAAGAAGCTCTATGTCCCTTTCCGAAGTGATGATGCGGAAGAACTTAACCGATGGGAACGAATAACAGTTGTCGACGTTGCGGACCTCCGACACCGTCCCGTCCGGCCTCCTGTACACGGTTCCGACCGCTATGAGCGGCCCCTCCCTGACGAATGTGTCACGGTCGGCGGGTGTGACGGAACCGGCGAACGTGACGGGAATGGGCCTGTCCGAATTGACTAGATACCAGCGGTTCTTCCTCGAAGGATCCTTGACGACCACACAGATCACGTATCCGCGCATGGATTCGACCTTGGCTTTGGCCTCCCCCTCGATGTAATCCCTGTCCATCCTGCTGAACGCCTTCTCCTCGCCGGGAGAACCGTACATGAGTGTGAATCCGGACATGTTGTCAGCGAGGGCCAGTAGGTCCCTGGCTATCTTGCGGCGAGACACCGGTTCAGGGAAGGTGTCCTCCATCCACGAACCAGCCGCGCCCTTGCCGAGGTAATCCAAAGTGCTCTCCAATACCGAAAGCGCCTGTTCGACCAGGGAGTCCGAACCCTTACCGGGCCCCGCACCCATGCCGTCGTCGCTCGGTCCGTCCATCTTCAGCTCGAACTTGGACACGTACACCGGATCCAGAACCCCCTGCGTCCTCATCACAGCCGAGACGAGCGCGGAACCGATATCCGTTATCAGGTGCTGGACGTCGATCATGCACTGCCCTGCGACCGCCACGGGGACCTTTCCGTCGGCACCGTCGGCCGGGACCAATCTGAAAACGAAGGGATTCATCGACAGTATACATGCGAACGCGAATAAAATGTTAACCAAGAATCTGCGACTGAAGCAACCGCTGCGACATCGTTCCACATGTATGTTTCCACTCACGACGGCGAACCGCGGACTGATTCGGATGAACGTCGTCAACAGGATAACGTACGTACCCATCCGCAATCACCGCGCGCCCCCTGCTTCCATATTGATATATTATATGCTATCACAGGGACAAACGGGATACTTGGCACAACTATCGTCAGGCATGAACGTTTCAGCGACGATACGGGTCGTGAAATTCGCGAAACCATTATTAATATGATAGTAATCGGCGACGTATCGAGCCCATACGTTCTACCTCGTAGAATGGGTGCTCATCAGATTCACAACAGGTGATGCAAATGGTAAGAAAGCCCGCATCGATGTACAGACAGATCAAGGGACAGGCGTACACCCGCCGCGAATATATGGGCGGTGTCCCTGCCAGCAGGGTCAGCCAGTATGAGATGGGTAACCTCAGGGACGAGTTCCCCGTTACCCTCACTCTGAAAGTCAAGAACCGCGTCCAGGTCAGGCACACCTCCATCGAGGCCGGCCGTATCGCGGCCAACAAGGTCCTCAACGGACAGTGCGGTACCGCCAACTACCACATGACCGTCAGGGCTTACCCCCACGTCGTCCTCAGGGAGAACAAGCTCGCTACCGGAGCAGGAGCGGACCGTGTCTCGAGTGGAATGCGTCAGGGCTTCGGAAAGACCGTCGGAACGGCTGCCAGGCTCGAGCGCAACCAGGCCATCCTCACCGTCCGCGTCCCCGTGGACAAGGTGGCCGTCGCCAAGGATGCACTCTGGAGAGCATCCATGAAATTCCCGTCCCCCTGCTACATCGACATCGAGAAGGGACAGGAATACGTCAGGTAAATGTTCGATTTCGAACTTGACCGCATCGTTGCGTGGATTCGCGACGGAGGCTATGCCTCCGTCGCCCTCCAGCTGCCCGAAGGATTGAAGATAAGGGCCGCTGAGGTATCGCTTTACCTAACTGAGAAAACTGGAGTACATTGCGTGATCGTCGGCTACCCCTGTTACGGTGCCTGCGATCTTTTCGACCACCACGGCGTCACGGATGCCCTGGTGCATTTCGGACATTCCCCCATCCCCGCCCAGGGAGACGACCGGACGGTACTGTACATAGAATCGAGATGGAAAGGGGAACTCCCGGACTTAGGCCCCATCCTCGGTTCCGTTTCCGGAAAAGTGGGTTTGCTGGCGACGATACAATATCTGGACCTTCTCCCGATCGTCAAGGAATTCTTCTCGAACCATGGGAGGGAAGCGGTGATAGGCTCCGGAGACCGCAGAATATGCCACCCCGGCCAGGTGCTCGGATGCAACTGCACCGCTGCCGAATCGATAGACGACGAAGTCGACTCCTATCTGTTCGTAGGCGAGGGTGACTTCCACCCGTTGGCCGCCGCCCTAGGTACGTCCAAACCGGTCATCGTACTGGATCCGATTACAGGCGACCTGAGGGATATGGGTCCGACTAGGGACCGCCTCTTGAGGAAACGGTTCGCCGCCATCCAAGGGGCGCGCGATGCACATGATTTCCTCATAATCGTCAGCACGAAGATAGGTCAGAAGAGGATGGATTCTGCGAAGGTTGCGGAGGAGATGCTGAAGAGACACGGGCTGAACGGATACGTCGCGCTCATGGAGGAGATCAACCCCATGGCGCTGATGTCCTACCGTGTCGACGCCTATGTGAATACCGCATGTCCCAGGATCGCCCTCGATGATTCGGCGCGCTACGACCGTCCGATGCTCACAGTACCCGAACTGGAGATAGCGCTGGGTGAAAGGGCCTGGGACGATTACCTGTTCGACCAGATACGCAACGCCTGACGAACTCGGATGATGCAACACTCTTATTATAAGGACATGTTACGGAGTCCCATGTTCACATCCAAGACCCTGCTCTGCGGAAAGCTCCCACAGGTCAGGGTCGGAATAGGCCGCGGGACCAGCGACGGCAACGTCGAACGCAGCGTCCTCGCCATGGAAGGCCACGACATCACCATATACAACGACCCTCACGAACTGGTGGACGACCTCGCCGCCGGCAACATAGATGCCGCCGTACGTGGGGACATGTCCTCGGCGATGCTCCTGCCGATTCTCAAAAGCCGTCTCGGCGTCAAAGGTCTGGAACGCGTCGTATTCCTCGAACCTCCCGGAGGCAAACTGTTCATTCTGGCACCGGTCGGCATCGACGAGGGGTGGAGCGAGGAACAGAGACTGGATATCGCCATGAGGTCAGCGGACCTTGCGAGGAAAGTCGGGATGGGCGACAGGATCGCCATACTCTCCGGAGGAAGGTGCGAGGACGTCGGGCGCTGCAAGGTGGTCGACCGCAGCATCGACTCCGCACGTGCGTTGGCCAAGGAGCTCAACGGTCGCGGATACGACGCTTACCACGCTCAGATACTGGTGGAGAACGCGGTCAAGGAAGCGGACATAATACTCGCACAGGACGGCATCATCGGAAACATGCTTTTCAGATCGCTCCATTTCATCGGAGGTCTCCGTTCACTGGGGGCACCAGCCATCAACGTGGACAAGGTGTTCATCGATACATCCCGCGCAAAAACAGATTACAGGGACTCGATCGCCCTGGCAATGAGACTATCGGAGGATTCGCATGTTACTAGAGATTGACGGTGGATATTCGGGCATAAGGTTCTCCGCGTGCCACTTCATACCGAGACACGAGAAGTGCTCGAGACTCCACGGACATTCGTACATCGTCAGGCTCCGCCTGGAAGGTGACATAGGGCAGGACGGCATGATCATGGATTTCGTCGTCCTGAAGAGGAAGCTCAGGGAGATGATCGACGAGGTCGACCACCGCACGCTGCTCCCCACGAAGTCCGACGAGGTGCACCTGACCGTGACCGAGAATTCCGTCGAGGCCGTCAACGGCTGCAAGAGATACGTGTTCCCCCGCGAGGACGTCACCCTCCTGGACATCCCCACCACTACGGCCGAGGAGATGTGCAGGATGATGACTTTGAGGATGGTCTCCGAGATCGATTTCCCGGACAACGTCAGGTCGGTCTCCATAGGACTCGACGAGGAACGCGGACAGACCGCATGGTACACGGAGACGCTAAGATGAGGGCGGTCGTCCTCCTTTCCGGTGGGCTCGATTCCACGACCACCCTCGCCCAGGCCCTGGCCGACGGGTGCGAGGTTACCGCGCTCAGCTTCAGATACGGGCAGCGCCACACCAAAGAGCTGCGTTCCGCACAGGCCGTCTGCGACCATTACGGGGTGCAGCACGTCGTGGTGGACCTCGACCTGACATCGTTCAGATCCGCTCTGACCCGCGAAGACATCGACGTCCCGATGGACCGTGAGGGAAAGCTCGACTCGTCGATACCGATAACCTACGTCCCTGCCAGGAACATAGTGTTCCTGAGCATCGCGGCCGGACTCTGCGAATCCATCGACGCCGACAGGATATACATAGGCGCCAACGTGGTCGATTACTCGGGATATCCAGACTGCCGTCCCGAATTCTTCGAATCGTTCCAGGAGACTCTCAGGAAAGGAACTAAAGCGGGCGTGGAAGGCAATCCGATCAAAATCATGACGCCCATTCTCCACGATTCCAAGGCGGACATCGTCCGCAGGGGGAAGAGGCTCGGAGCACCGCTCGAACTCACCTGGTCGTGTTACAACGGTGGGGAAAAAGCCTGCGGACATTGCGATTCGTGCCGCCTCAGATTGAAAGGGTTCGAAGAAGCGGGCTACCGCGACGAGATCGAGTACGAGTGACATGAGGATCTGCGAGATATTCCGTTCCCTGCAGGGAGAGGGGCTCATGATGGGTGCCCCCACCGTGTTCATAAGAACCGTCGGTTGCAACCTGCGTTGCGCGTGGTGCGACACGGACTATGCGTTCGACGGCGGGGAGGAGATGGACGTGGAGACCGTGGTCGGCAAGGTCGGGAGAACAGTGAACGTCTGCGTCACCGGCGGGGAACCCATGCTCCAACGCGATATGCCGGAACTGCTTGACATACTGCTCTCGATGGGAAAGAAGGTTGTCCTGGAGACCAACGGGTCCGTGGATCTCTCGGCACTGCCACGGAACGGCAACCTCATGATCAGCATGGACGTCAAATGTCCGTCCTCCGGGATGGAGGACCGCATGGAATTCCGCAACCTCTCCCTCTTGGACACGAAGGACCAGTTGAAGTTCATCGTCGCAGACAACTGTGATTTCGATTACGCATTGGAAATATTGAAAAAATATCCGACGCGGACCAACGTCATATTCTGTCCCGTCGGTGGAACTGAAAGGTTGGAATGGTTGGCCGAGAGGGTCCTGGCATCGGGACTCGACGCCAGGGTCCTCCCTCAGCTCCACAAGATAATATGGGGCGACAAGCGCTCGGTGTGACCGGTTGGCCACACGGCGCATGTAGTCGCGTATGCAATCCTCGACGGTCCCGTCCTCGTCGTAGGAAACGTCGACGCCGCCTTCCCTGAGGATGTTCATCCCATGGGTGCCGATCCCGCCCGTCAGGACTGTATCGACGTTTCCCATGGAGACTATGGCCTTGGCTACGGCGAAACCCGCACCCTGCTCGGAATCACGGTACTCGTTCACTATCACGTGATAGTCGAGGGTATCGGAATCCACGAGCAGGAAGAACGGGGCGTGCCCGAAATCGTCCGCAATGTAGGAATCCAGGGATTCCCCTTCAGAAACGGCCAATATTTTCATCGCTGCTCAACCGTCTTGATGATCTTGTCCACGATTCCAGCGAACGCCTTCGCTGAAGCCGAATCAGGGTGGTCGAGGACCATCGGCATGCCGCTGTCTCCGGACTCGACGACGGAGGGTTCGAGCGGGATACGGCCGAGGAACTGGACGTTCATCTCCTTGCAGGCCTTCTCTCCGCCACCGGTCTTGAAGATATTGATGGTCTCTCCGCAGTGGGGGCATACGAATCCGCTCATGTTCTCGATGAGACCGATCACAGGGATCCCCGCCTGGACGGAGAACACGATCGACTTCCTGCTGTCGAGCAGCGCCACGTCCTGAGGCGTGGTGACAATGACCATCCCGTCAGCCTTGGGTATGAGCTGCGCTATGGACAGGGCTTCGTCGCCGGTCCCCGGGGGCATGTCGATGATGAGGTAGTCGAGGTCACCCCACGCCACGTCCTCGATGAACTGACGTACGGCACCCATCTTGACTGGTCCGCGCCACATTACCGGCGAGTCCTTGTCGGGAAGGAGGAACGCCATCGACATGAGCTTGAGGGATGGGGGAACGGTCACGGGTATGAGGTGGTCGTTCTCCGCGGTCAGGGGCTCGTCCTCGACCCCGAACATCTTCGGGATGTTGGGTCCGGTGATGTCGAGGTCCATGATTCCAGTCTGGTAACCCTTCATAGACAGGGAAGCGGCCAGGTTTGTGGACACGGTGCTCTTCCCCACTCCGCCCTTGCCGCTCATCACGACGATCACGTGTTTGATGGCGTTCAGGGTGTCACGGAGGCGGGTCTCCTCCTCGATCGAATCTTCCGTCAACAAAGGTCCTGCAGACATGTTTCTTCCTGAACCGGGGGATTGATTCTTACATGTTATATTCTTCGACAATGGATGACCTTCGTACACGCATTACCGTGACAGGGCGGTCGAAACAGGTCTCAAGAAAAATGTGAAAGAGAAAAAAGCGACGGTCACCCGTCGCGTTGGTTTATCCGTCGAAGGAGAGAATCACTCTTCCAGGACTTCGACCTCGGCCTCGGGAGCGTTGGTCTTGACGGACTCGATTCCGTTCTTGCAGGATGCTTTGGAGGAGTATCCCTGGGAAGCGAGGATTATCTCACCGTTGGAGGCTTTGAGCCTGAAGCGGAACTCACCGGCTTTGTCGTTGTAGATCTCCCACTTGGGGTTCTTGACGGCGACGGGCTCGGCGAGGGTCTGGTCCTCGATATCGGAGCCTGCGTTCTTTTTGACCGATTCGATTCCGGCGAGAGCCGTCTTTTTGGTCGAATAGGTCTG